>NZ_JBFUHV010000038.1:0-65820 GCF_056402215.1 Rhodococcus sp. P4_B6
CTGACCGATCTGCGGCACGTGGCGCAGTTGCTCAACGGTGCCGCCGTCGAGCAGTCGCTCGGCCTGACGGCGGTCACCCGCTGGCTCACCGAACGCATGAAGGATCCGACCTCGGGCGGGGTGGACCGCAGCCGACGGCTCGACAGCGACGCCGAACCGCCCGCACCACCGAGGAATTGGCCGTACTCGACACCGCGTTGCGCACCCGCGTCGCCGAGCGATGCCACCGCGCAGCCGAGGGTGTCCAGCAGAATCCGCTTGGACTCGGCAACCACGTCACCCGGGAGTGATCGCCCTTCGGCGCCCGCGGCGAAATCCGCGAGTTCTTCGACAATTGTCGGCATCAGATTCTTCCTCTTCTTGCTGTGATGGTGGGTGTGACGTTGGCTTCGGTTATACAGGCCACTGAATGTGCTTGACCTCGAAGAACTCCCGAAATCCCTCCTCTCCGCCCTCGCGGCCGATTCCGCTGTGCCCGGGTCCACCCCACGGGGCGTCTCCGCGCATGCCGCCACCGCCGTTGACGGTGACGGTGCCCGACCGCAGGCGGCGAGCGAACGCGAGAGCGTCGGGGGTGGGGCCCCACACGTTGGCGTTGAGCGCGTACTTGACATCGTTGGCCATGCGGAAGGCGTCGTCCAGGTCGGTGTAGGGCATCACCACCCCGACGGGAGCGAAGAGTTCCTCCTGCGCGATCTCCGCGTCGTTCGAGATACCGGTGACCAGAGTCGGTTCGAGAAAGAATCCGTCATCGAGGCCGGGCGGCCGGCCCCCACCGACAGGAATCTCGGCGCCCGCCTCCCGGGCGCGCGCCAGGAAGCCCTCCACATTTCCACGATGTTCGCCGGTGATCAGCGGTCCCAGGACAGTGTCGGGGTGATGGGGGTCGCCGACCGTGAGGCCACCGAGGAACTTGCCCGACCTCTCGACGTACTCGTCGAAATCGGCCTGAGGCACCAGGGTTCGTGTCGTCGCCCCGCACGCCTGGCCGCTGTTGCGGGTGAAGCGCAGCGCGGACGCGGGCACCGCCTTCTCGATGTCGGTGCCGGGCAGCACGATGTTGGGTGACTTGCCGCCGAGCTCGAGGACGACCTTCTTCAGCGTCGGGGCCGCCAAGGTGAGGATCTTGCTGCCGACCGCGGCGGAACCGGTGAACGTCACCAGGTCGACCTCCGGGGCACTGACCACCTGCGCAGTCACACTCGGCGAACCGAAGACCAGGTTGACCGCGCCCGGCGGAAATCCCGCCTCCTCGATCAACCGCATGATCGCGGCCGTCAGCAACACGGCCCGCGGCGAGGTCACCAGGACGGTCGAGCAGCCCGACGCCAGTGCGGGGCCGAGCTTGTACGCGCACATCATGACCGGGACGTTGTAGGCGACGACCGCGGCCACCACACCGGCCGGGTCCCGCACCAGCATGCTGCTCGAGACCACCGGGTCGTGATGCAGCGGAAGGGGCTGCTCGTACCCGTCCCGCGGCCCCCGCGCCGCCGCGTCGGCGAACCACCGGAAGAATCGGACGGGCAGATCGACGTGCAGGGCCGCGGCGCTGCTGATCGGTGTGCCGATCTCGGTGGCGGCGAGGTCGACGATCTTCTCCCGGTCCCGCTCGAGCAGATCCGCCAGCCGGTGCAGCAGGGCACCGCGCTCACCAGGCCCGAGACGGCTCCACTCGCCGTCGTCGAACGCCCGCCGGGCAGCGGACACCGCTGCGGCGACCTGCGCGGGGCTCGCCGCCGGTGTGACGGCCAGTTCCCGACCGGTCGTCGGGTTGATCGACCGGATCGCCTCCCCTTCGCCCGCGATCCGGCGGCCGTCGATGTGGCACTCGGCCTCGACAATCGGTGCGGTCATGACAATGAACCTCTGTCTCTCGATCGTGAACGGCGCCCCTCCCGCCTCGCGGCCGCGCAAAGACACCATACTCAATATATTATGTTTTTACGAGCCTTTCGGCCGCTATCCCGCCATGTAGCCGCCGTCGACGACGAACGAGCCGCCGGTTGCATAGCCGGCTCGATCGGACAGGAGCCAGCACGCCATCTCGGCGATATCGTCGGGTTGCGCGAGTGCGCCGAAGGGAATCCGGGACATGATGGTGGATCCGCTGCGGCGCTTGGCGTCCTTCATCAAATCGGTGTCGGTGTAACCCGGGCACACCGCGTTGATCCGGATGGTCGGCGCGTATTCGATTGCCGCAGTTTTGGTCAGGCCGATGACGCCGTGTTTCGCCGCCGCATACCCGGCTGTGGTTTTGAATCCGGTGAGACCCGCGAGCGATGCGGTATTCACGATGACGCCCCCACCCTGCGTCACCATCTGCTTCAACTGGGCGCGCATACAGAGCCACACGCCCTTGAGGTTTACCGCGATGGCCCGGTCGAATGCCTCCTCGTCCCAATCCGCGACGGATCGACCACCCTGACCGATCTGCCCGCCGCTCACGCCCGCATTGTTGAACGCGCCGTCAAGGCGGCCGTAGTGTTCCACCGCCGCGGCGACCATCGCATCCACCGACGATCCGACCGTGAGGTCGGCGGGAAGCGCGACCGCGTCACCGCCCGCCGCACGCACGAGGTCCGCCGTCGCCGCGACGCCTTCCTCGGACACATCGGTCGCCGCGACCCGGGCGCCTTCCTTCGCGGCCAGCAGGGATGTCGCGCGCCCGATGCCTCCCGCCGCGCCGGTAACGAGTACTACTTTCCCGTCGAGCAATCCTGACATTTCCGATCATCCTTCCGAGCAGACGTTGTGGTACCGATCTATCCGACGCGTGATGCCGGCCAGTCGCGGGCCGGCGAACGCCATGCGGGCCAGTTGTCCTCGGGCTCGGGACGCGTCACCGACACATGGTGAAAGCACTCTTGGCACTTCACGACCATGCGGGGCCCGAGGTGGTTGGCGACGGGATAGCGAGCGAGACTCGTTGCGCCGCATGACGGACATGCGCCGTCGACGGTCGTGCGTTCGACGTAGACCCGGTCGGTCTCGGGACGGGGGAACAGGAGCCGGTCGACTGCCATGGGGATGCCTTTCTCAGAGATTCCAGTTGCGGGGGGTGGCCACCGGCACGCTCCAGCGCCCCTGGTCGCGGTCGGCGGCCAGCTGCGCTCGTCGTGCCGATGTGGCGGCCTCGTCGACGTCACCGTTCACGATCACGACCCCGTGGGCGTCCGCCGCGAACTCAGGGCTGACAAGTCCGCTGCGGACGTCCTGCAGCACCTTCCCGGAGATACGGGCGAGGGGGTCACCCCAGCCGCCGCCACCGCCGATGACGAAGCGCAGCGCATCGCCGGCTTTCAGGACGAGTCCGGAGAACTTGCCGGTCCGGTAGCGCGCACCGCGCCCGAACTCACCGTTGTTCGGGTCCGGCCTGCCCTGGTCGTCGAACATGCCGAACAGCGGCTCGGCTCCACGCAGGTCGAGTGGGTCGCCATGTTCGGCAAGGTCGAAGTTCTCGATGTACCAGCCGTAGGCCGGCGAGCCGGCGCCACCTCCGTTCGAGCCGGGAGCGCCGCAGCGGACCCGGTCGGCGGTGATGGTGACCATCGTGTCGGACTCGGCGAAGATCGAGTAGACCGAGCCGAGACCGCCGCGGAATTCTCCGGCTCCGGCGGTGTCGATCACCATCTCGTGCTGGACGATGACCAGGGGGCTCTCGATCTCGACGTGTTCCTGCACCGACGTCCGGCAGTTTCCGATCGGAATCACGCAGAAGGAGACACCGTCGTCCTTCCACGTGCCGCCCCAGCCGCCACCGGCGAGCGCGAATGCACCCCACGGCGTGCCTTCGTGGCCCGGGCGGGTGTCGATGCCGCCGAGGCTGACGACGACGGCAGTGCCTGTGTCACAGGCGAATGCCTCGTCCATCGCCTGGCTCAGTGCCTGGGTGACGACGTTGATCCCCCGCGCGCCGATGTCGGCGTGGTTGGAGCAACTCGACGGCGGCAGAACCTGCACCACGCTGCCGGACGGCAGCAGAGTCTCGATCGGCCGCAGCGTGCCACTGTTGACCGGTGTCGACGGGTCGACCATCAGCTTGACCGCCTCGATGCAGCGCGAGGCCTCGCACCAGGCGGTGCCACAGTTGCCGAGGGGCTGCCGACCCGAACCGGAGAAGTCGATCTCCATGGAATCTCCGCGGACCTTCACCGTCACGTTGACCGGGATCGGTTCGTCGGTGACGCCGTCCTCGTCGAGGAAGTCCTCTGCGGTGTAGTCGCCGTCCGGAATACTCGCGATGCCGCGCCGCATGCTGGCCTCGGTGGCCTCGATAGCGAAGCGGCCGGCCGCGCGCACCTTCTCCAGGCCGCCGCGGGCGATCAGATCCTGTAACTGGCGCTCGCCGACGACCAGGCAGCCGTGCAGGGCCCGCAGGTCGCCGAGCACGAGCTGCGGCACCCGGTTGTTCTCCAGGATGAAGTTGAACAGCGGACGAACCGGAACGTCGTTCGCGTACAGCAACGTCGGCGGCAGCTTCAGCTGCTCCTCGAAGTGCGTCTGGGTGCCGTTGGAGAAGCCACCCGGGATCGCCCCGCCGAGGTCGACGAGGTGGGATGTCGAGTGCAGCAGGAACTCCACACGGCCGTCAACGAATACGGGCCGGAGCAGGTTGACGTCGGACTGGTGGATGGTGCCGCGCCACGGGTCGTTGACGAAGATGACGTCACCGGGCTGCATGCGGTCGATGTCCCAGTCGTCCATCACGAAGTTCGCGATGTGCGGGGCGGTGAACGCGTGCTGCATGCAGCCCTCCCACAACGCGACCGTTTCCCAGCCGTCGTCGGTGCGCATGTGAATCGCGCTGGTGCAGTCCAGGATGTCGCGGCAGACCGGGGAGAAGGCGCTGCGCATCAGCGAGTCCAGCATCTCCCGGGCGACCTCAGTGAGGCCGTAGCGGAGGATGTCGAGTTCGACGTCGACCGCGGGGCCGGGGTCAGGGGTGGTGATCGTCATGGTCTGCTCCTCAGCTCTGGGGCTCGATGATGAGATTCAGGTCGCCGTCCACGTAGGCCGTCCGGCCCGGAAGGACGAGGGTTGTCGCGAACTTCTCGGCGACGAGGGCGGGGCCCTGCACCCGCTCGAAGGGTTGGAGGCGCTCCCGAACGTAGATGGACACCTCGACCTGCTCGGTCGTGCCCGGCAAGGTGAGCTCCGTCGTGCGGAGGAACGCCTCCCCGTCGTCGGGGGTGAGGTCGGTCTTGTGCTGCTCGCGCGGGATGATCGCCGTCACCTCCACCGTCGAGATCACGACGGGGATCTCGGTGGCCGCGAAACCGTATGACTCCCGGTAGAAGTCGTGGAACTGCGGCACCAGATCGGCCACACTGCCGGCAGTGAGAGCGCCGGAGTGGATGGGCATGCGGTTGTCCCACGTCTGGCCGCGATACATCGCGAAAACGGCCCGCTCGAAGCGGATTCGATCCACGTCGGCGCCCTGGCTGTCGAGTTCGCGGCGGATGCGGTCCTGCAGCCCAACGAACGCGGCCTCGATCGCTTCGGCGCTCGCGGGTGCGAGCGGGCTCATGATCGACTGTGCCCGGGTGACCATCAGGTCGCTGCGGAGCAGCCCCATGGCCGAGAACTGGCCGGGGTTGCGAGGCACGATCACCTTGTCCAGACCCAGGATCTGCCCGACGCGGTCGGCGAGCATGGGGCCGGCCGACCCCGAGGGCTGCAGGGCGAACTCACGGACGTCGAGACCCCGGTAGACCGAGATCGTGCGGACCTTCGCGGCGATGTCCTCACACGCGACCTCGTAGGCGGCCGACGCGAGCTCGAGGGCCGACATGCCGAACTGCTCCCCGGTCTTCCGGAGCGCATCGAGCGATGCGTCGACGTCGAGCCGAATGGAACCGTTGGCGAACAGGTCCGGCTGGAGGACCCCGAGAGCCGCGCACGCATCGGTGAGCGTGGGCTCGACGCCCCCGCGCCGGTAACACACCGGACCGGGATTCGATCCGGCCGAAGCCGGACCGACCGCCACATTGCCGAGCGTGCTGGGCCGGATCAGGCTACCCGCACCCGAGCCGACGCTCTCCACGTCGACCAACGGCATGGTCAGGGTGAGACCGGTTTCCAACGTCCACAGATCGGTGAGCGGCGTCTTGCCGTGCACGATCGCCGCCACGTCCGTGCTCGTGCCACCGACGTCGATGGTGAGCAGGTTCGGCGAACTGCTCTCGTTGGCGAGCTTGACGCTGCCGCTCACACCACCGACCGGACCGGAGACCAGCTGGAACACCGGGGCCCGGCCGGCGTCGGCAAACGTCGCGACACCGCCGTTCATCATCATGATCCACAGCGTCCCAGCGTAATTGCGCTCGGACAGCTGGCTCATCAGTCGGTCGAGGTAGCCGACGACGGCCGGGCCCACGTACGCGTCGAGGGCGACGGTCGTGGTGCGCTCGTGCTCCTTGGTCACCGGGTAGAGCGCGGAGGTCTGAATATAGGCGTCCGGCAACTCTTCTGCGACGATCTCCGCCGCCCGCTGCTCGTGGTCGGGGTTGATGTAGGAGTTCATCAGGCACACCGCCACCGACTTCGCACCCTGGCTCGCGAGGGAACGTGCAGCGTCGCGAACGGCGTTCTCGTCCAACGGCAACAACTCAGACCCGTCGTACCGCAGTCGCTCGGGAACGCCGAATCGCGATTCACGCTGCACGATGGGCCGCTCCTGGTGCGGTCGCAGCCAAGTGGGATCGTAGAAACGGTCACCGAATTCGCGGTGCATACGACCGATGTCGAGCAGATCCCGGTGACCGCGCGTCGCGATCAGACCGGTGCGCTCGCCGGTGCGGCTGAGCAGGGCGTTGATGCCCACCGTGTGCCCGTGCACGATCTCGGCGACGTCCGGAACCTCGACACCGATCGCCTCGATGCTCAGCAGTACCCCCTCCTCCTGCTGAAGGGTCGACAGCACCTTGCCGTCTCGGGTCTCACCCGTCCTGCGGTTGAGCGCAATGATGTCGGTGAAGGTGCCACCGACATCGATGCCGACAATCCAGTCGGCTGCCCGCTCACTCTGCGTCATATCTCGGCCTCCGTGCTGTGTGCTTCAGTGACATGCGCAGTGCATCTGCGCCACGTTTGTGTTACACGTCACTCTTCCGCACGGAGGATGCGGGAACATCTGACGGAGGTCGTAGATCCGTACGACCTTCGGCCGACGTCAGCCTTACGTCGTAGTTCGCGTGACGTCGGAATTGCGCAACCAGATCGACACGGCCTCGGCCCGGTTGGCTGCGCCGAGTTTGCGAAGGATGCGGGTGATGTGGGTCTTGACGGTTCCCTCGGAGATGACCAGCCTGCGGGCGATCTTGCCGTTGGAGTCGCCCTCCGCCATGAGTCGCACGATCTGCACCTCGCGGCGGGTGAGGACGGAGTCGTCGTCGCGACCGAGCGCGACGGACTTCGCTACTGCTACCCCGGGGCCGGATGCCTTGGTCCAGCGTCCGAGTCCGTCCAGCTGGGTACGCACCGCCGAAAGCCCCTCGAGCACACTGACTCTCGCCAGGTTCTGGCTCATCCCTTCGGCGAACGTCGACAACAGTGCTTGATCGACACTGGTGAATTTGCGTTGCTGGTGATAGCAGTCGCCGTGCACCAGGCCGACGACGTCGCCGTCGACCATCAGCGGCGCAATGCCGTACGACGAGGATCTGGTGATCTCGGCCAGCGGGCGGTTGACGCGAAGGTTGTCCTGCACCTCGTGGACGAGCGTCGCTCGAGCACCGACCACGGTGTCGTTCTCGACGAGCATGCGGTCGAGAACGGGCGGATTCTCCCTGCCCACCGCCACGATCTCCTCCGCCCAGCGAGGGTCGCGGACGACGTGCATCGAATGCAACCGCCACGACCCGTCCACCGTCGACAGCAGCGCACGATCGAAGCCGAGGCTGCACACCGCCTCGGGAGCGCGGGCCAGCAGCGCGTCGACGGTCTGCGCGTCGCCGACCCGTGCCAACGCCGACTGAACCGTAGCCAGACTCTCCGCGTGGTCGGCCAGCCCCAGCTGCGCCACCGCAGCCTCCGCCTCGCGGATGCGACCGAGAATCGCCATCAAGGCCGTCAGAACATCGCACGACTGGTCGTGACGGCCGATCGCACACGTCATCTCCGCAGTCACCAAGTCCCACAGCCAGCCCAGCGCCTGACTGTGGGACTGTGCGCCGACCGGCTGCGGACCGCTCAGGTCGCGGTCGAGCAGCACACTCACGTCGTGGGTGATGTCGGCGATCGCATCGTGCAGCGCGACGGCATCCTGCCGGATAGACGAGTTGCGCATACTGCACTCCCATGAAGTCGCTGACCTACGCACCATGCTAGGCATCCTGCTGAGCCACGTCACGACCCGCGGCGGGCTAGCGGCGCTGCGGCTCCAGCGCCTCCGGGACCTCCGACGGCGCGGTCGCGTCGCGTGTCACCCGACGGGATTGGTCGAACAGCCCGCCGACGACCACCAGAACCGCGCACCCGATGATCAGTAGCGATACGCCCCACGTCGAGTGGCTGGGCGACATGGTCACCATCGTCAGCGCGAGGATCGGGGCCAGGCCCCCTGCTGCGGCGCCGCTGACCTCCCGGCCGGTGCCGATACCCGAGGCGCGGACCTCGGTGGGGAATTGCCGTGCCATGTACGGGCTCGCCGCCACCATGATCATCGGCGCCAGGACACCCGTGGTCACGACCATGACACCCCAGATGAGCGGGGAGCGGCCGGTGTCGAACAGCCAGAACGCCGGGAAGGCCATCAGGGCGACCCCGATCGCTGCGCCGATCATGACCTTGCGGGTGTCCACACGGTCGGACAGGCGCCCAATCAGCGGACACGCGATGATCGCCGCGATGCTCGCGAACGTCACCCCGAGGGCGCCGACATTCTTCGCCACACCCTGAAACTCCGTGAGGTAGGACAGTGAGAACGTCTTGAAGGTGTAGGAGAGGGCGGAGTACCCGCCGTACACGGCCGCGACCACGACCAGGCCCCGCCAGTTGCCGCGCACCAGGTCGCGCAGAACCTGGAAGCCCTTACGTTGCCGCGCCTCGGTCGCCACCTTCTCGAATTCCTCCGACTCGGGCATCGCGCGGCGAATCCAGTAACCCACGATCACGATCGCGAAGCTCGCGATGAACGGCACCCGCCATCCCCACGTGTAGAGGGCTTCGTCGTCGAGGCTGGTGACCGCGGCAACTGCGAGCGACGCCGCAAGCAGGCCGATCTGGGCGCCCATCACCGGATAGGCGCCGTACCGGCCCCTGGTCTTCTCGTCGGCATGCTCGTACGCCACCGTGATTGCGCTGCCCAGTTCGGCACTCGCACCGAAGCCCTGCAGGATCCGCAGAATGATCAGCAGCGCCGGCGCCGCCACGCCGATCGCGGCATACGACGGTACGAGTCCGATGAGCCCGGACGCGATTCCCATGATCAGCAGGCTGATCGACAGCACAGCCTTGCGCCCGATGCGGTCACCCAGGATTCCGAAGAGGATGCCCCCGAAGGGCCGGGCCAGGAATCCGACCGCGAACGTGGAAAACGCCGCGAGGGTGCTGGCCGACGAATTCGCCGACGGGAAGAACACCTTGCCGAAGACGAGCGCCGCCATCGACGCGTAGAGGTAGAAGTCGAACCACTCCAGCGAGGTTCCGATGATGACAGCAGCTCCGACCTTCTTCACGCTCTTGGGGGATTCCCGCCGAACGGATATCTCGCGTTTCTTCGCCACGCGTCAAGTCCTCTCTCGGGGCCAACTTGTCGCGTTAATCTATTATGCATAATCTTTAAAATCAAGTGACTGGGATCACGGGTGGTGAACGAAAGGGACGTGCGCCACCCCTCGATCGATACCCGGGGCGAGGGTCGCGGACCGCTGCCGCGTAACGCGCGAACAGTGGTGATTCGCTACGCCGATTCGACGCTCTCGCGCTCGGCAGCCGCCGGCACGGACTCGACGACCAGATCGTCGATCGCAGTGGCTTCGCGTGACAGGTCCGACCGGGCGAACGTCGCGAGGATCAAGCTCGACCATTCGACGCTCGGCCGGGTCGCGTGGTCGTAGACCGCCAGCAGCAATTCGTCCTTGTCGCGGAACAGCCGGTACGGAATCGTCGCATCGACCTTCAGTTCCACGCCGAGGCGACGCATCGTCAGCCCCGCGGCGCCGTCACGCTGAGCGAGTTCGAACGCAGCCTTCACACGACGAATTGGACAACGCCGCATTCGCCGCGGCCGAGGCCGTTGCCGCAGCGTTGGCCTGAACGGTCACTGCGTCTCACCGGCCGGGCCCATTCCGCCGTCAGCCGCCCGGACCGCCCGTTCGGCAGTGATGGGGGTACGCGTTCGACAAATTGCGTAGCTCGTCTTGCCGCAGTTCGACGCCGTGCGTGAACGCGCTGATCGATTCCAATCGAACACGAAGACCCGGGGTACCCGCCTCCCTCTCGGCCGTACTGGTTGTTGTTCATCTGTATAGTGGCGGTGAGAAGAGAAGAGGTGGGTATGGAGCCCTTGGTTGATCCACGTGCCAGCGATGCGGACCTGACGGCGAAGGCCCGCATTCGTAATGCGGCGCTCGATCTGTATTCCCGTGACGGGGAGGATCGGGTGTCGATGCGGGCGGTTGCCGCGGCCGCGGGGGTCACGGTGGGGCTGGTGCAGCACCATTTCAAGACCAAGGCGGGTATCCGAGATGCCGTCGAGCAGTTGGTCATCGACTATTTCGCGACCGCGATCGCGGGAGCCGCGAGCACGGGATCGCCGGCGGAGGTGGCGTCGGCACGCGACGAGGCGGTCGGCCGGATGCTGGAGGCGAATCCGACTGTCGTGAACTATATTCGGCGCGCACTACTCGATCCGGCCGGCCCGAGGGGTCGTCTCCTCGAGCGTCTGACCGACCTCACGTACGCGGAGATCACGAAGTTACGGGACTCCGGTGTCGCCTCGACGAAGAAACGCGACAGCGTGCAGGTGATCGAAGTTCTGGTGCGCCAGCTCGGGCAGCTGTTTCTCGCGCCGATGATCAACACGATGTGGGAGCAGTTGGCCGGCCCGGACGCGCCGGTGGAGGATCGGCCGGTTCTGGTGGTGGGGATGGAGGATCCCGATCCGGCTTCGTGACCTCGGCCGGGCCCGCCGGTCACGCGATTACGGCAGACATCAGTGCGGGTGCACCCTCGGGGTGCACCCGCACTGTCGTTCCGGCCGGGGGGACCTCAGCCGAGCCGTTCGATGATGGTGACGTTCGCCTGGCCGCCGCCCTCACACATGGCCTGGAGTCCGTACCGCCCGCCGGTGCATTCGAGTTCGTGCAGCAGGGTGGTCATCAGCCGGGTGCCGGTCGCTCCGATCGGGTGGCCGAGGGCGATCGCGCCGCCGTGGGGATTGAGCCGTTCGGGATCTGCTCCGATGTCGTGGAGCCAGGCCATCGCGACGGGCGCGAAGGCCTCGTTGACCTCGTAGGCGTCGATCTGGTCGATGGACAGGCCGCATCGGACCAGGGCCCGGCGGGTCGCCGGGATGGGGGCGGTGAGCATCATGATCGGATCCGCTCCCAGCACGCTCATGTGGTGCACGCGGGCGCGCGGTGTCAGGCCGAATCTGTTCACCGCCGACTCGGAGGCGATGAGCATGCCCGAGGCACCGTCGCTGATCTGGCTGGATACCGCGGCGGTCAGCCGGCCCTGCGGGGTCAGGGTGGGCAGTGCTGCCATCTTCGCCGCCGTAGTGTCCGGGCGTGGGCACTCGTCCACGGCCACGCCGTCGAAGGGTTCGATTTCGGCGTCGAAGTATCCCTGCTCGAGGGCGTGCACGGCCCGGCGGTGGCTTTCGAGGGCGTAGGCCTCCATCGCGGAGCGGTCGAAGTTCCATCGCCGGGCGATCAGTTCGGCGCCCCGGAACTGGGAGATCTCTTCGCCGCCGTACCGGGCGGTCCACGTCTTCGAACCCGAGTACGGATCGGTGGCACCGTACGGTTCGCCGGCCGTGACGGACGACATCAGCGGGATCTGACTCATGTTCTGGACGCCGCCGGCCACGACGATGTCCGCGGTCCCGCTCATCACGGCCTGCGCCGCGAAGTGCACCGCCTGCTGGGAGGACCCGCATTGCCGGTCCACGGTGACCCCGGGCACCGACTCCGGCAGTCCGGCCCCGAGCGCCGCGATCCTGGCGATGTCGCCGGACTGTGCCCCGATGGTGTCCAGGCACCCCAGGATCACATCGTCCACCATGGCTGGGTCGAAATCGTTGCGCCCGATCAGTGTTCGGATGACATGCGCCGCGAGGTCGACCGGGTGCGCGCCGGCGAGGCCACCCCCGCGTCGGCCGACCGGGGTCCGAACCGCGTCCACGATGTATGCCTGTGACACGTGCTGCTCCTTCGTTGCCCGGGCGTCGTTACCGCGGTGCCATGCGGATGGCGCCGTCGAGGCGGATGGTTTCGCCGTTGAGCATCGGGTTGGTGACGATCGCCTCGACGAGCTGGGCGTATTCGCTGGGATCCCCGAGTCGGCTGGGGTGCGGGACCTGGGCGCCGAGGGACTGCTGCGCCTTCTCCGGGAGGGTGGCGAGCAGCGGGGTCTTGAACAGGCCGGGGGCGATGGTGTTCACCCGGATCTGCAGTGACGCCAGATCGCGGGCGATGGGCAGGGTGGCCCCGACGACGCCGCCCTTCGATGCGGAGTAGGCGGCCTGCCCGATCTGCCCGTCGAACGCGGCGACCGAGGCGGTGTTCACGATGACTCCGCGTTCACCTGCGACAGGCTCGTTCTGCGCCATCGCGTGGGCGGCGAGGCGGATGACGTTGAAGGTTCCGGTGAGGTTGACCTTGATGACGCGCTCGAACGCGTCCAGTGGGAACGGCCCGTCCTTGCCGACGGTCTTGATGGCGTTGCCGATTCCGGCGCAGTTCACCACGATCCGCAGTCCGCGATCGATATTGGCCAGCGCGACGGCGTCGGTGACCGCGGCGTCGTCGGTGACGTCGGCGGGCACGAATTGCACGGACTCCCCCAGCGCGGTGAGATCCGCGGGGTCGGCGGACGGCAGGTCGAGCGCGATCACGCGGGCGCCGGACTTCGCCAGCGCGGTGACGGTGGCCAGACCGAGGCCGGATGCGCCGCCGGTGACGAGGGCGGTGGTGCCGGAAATGTTCATGGGTGTACTCCTGTGAAGTGATGCGGGGACGAACGAGATGGGTGAGTCAGAGGGTGCGGGCGATGAGGTCTTTCATGACCTCGTTGGTGCCGCCGTAGATCTTCTGCACGCGTGCCGCGGTGTACATCTGGGCGATCGGGTATTCCATCGTGTAGCCGTAGCCGCCGAAGATCTGCAGGCAGCGGTCGACGATCTCGCACTGCTTCTCCGATCCCCACAGCTTGGCCATCGATGCGGTCGCGGCGTCGAGGGTGCCGTCGATGGCCCGTTGGATGCAGTGGTCGATCAGTGTCTTGCCGGCCAGGACCTCCGTCTTGCATTCGGCCAGCACGAATTTGGTGTTCTGGTAGTCGAGGACCGACTTGCCGAACACGGAGCGGTCCTTGGCGTAGCGGATGGCCTCGGTGACGGCGGCTTCGGCCATGGCGACGCCGGTGATGCCGATGCTCAGCCGTTCCCGTGGGAGTTGCTGCATCAACTGGTAGAAGCCCTGGCCCTCGACGCCGCCGAGGAGGTTGCCGACGGGGACACGCATGTCGGTGAAGAACAGTTCGCGGGTGTCCTGTCCGTGCTGACCGATCTTCTGCAGGACGCGACCGCGTTCGAAGCCGGGCAGGCTTTCGGTTTCGGCGACGAGCAGCGAGATGCCCTTCGCTCCGAGGGAGGCGTCGGTCTTGGCGACGATGATCAGCAGATCGCAATGCGAGCCATTGGAGATGAACGTCTTCGACCCGTTGATCACGTAGTCCTCGCCGTTGCGGATGGCGGTGGTCCGCACCGACTGTAGATCCGATCCGGTGCCGGGTTCGGTCATCGCGATGGCGAGGACCAGCTCACCGGTGACCAGTTTCGGCAGCCACCGCGCCCGCTGCTCGTCGGTGCCGAACGCGGAGATGTAGTGGGCGGCGATCGTGGAGTGCACCCCGAACCCGAACGCGGAATCGTGGGCGAACGTCAACTCCTGCTGGACGACGGCCTCATGGCCGAAGTTGCCGCCGCCACCACCGAATTCCTCCGGAAGGTCGAGGCACAGCAGTCCCGCGGCACCGGCCTTGTTCCAGAAGTCACGGTCGACCTGGTGTTGCGCGGCCCACCGTTCCTGGTGGGGTGTGCATTCCTTGTGGAAGAACTCGGCGGCGTGCTTCCGCAGCACCTGCTGGTCGTCGTTCTCCCACGGGGAGCGGTAGTCGGGAAATAGTTCAGACATGACGGGCTTCTACTTTCCGGTGAAGGCGGGGGCGCGTTTGGCGAGGAACGCGGACTGCCCCTCGTGACAATCCGCAGACCGTACGGCGATGTGGAAGTTGCGTTTTTCGTGTTCGAGGCCCTGGCTCAGTGACGTCTCGAGTGCGCGCAGAGCGGCGTCCTTGGCCAGCGCCACCGCCAGCGGGGAATTCTTCGCGATCCGCTGTGCGAGAGCAACGGCGTGCGCCCGTGCCTCACCGTCCGGGACCGTCTCGGCGATCAGGCCCGCGGCGCAGGCTTGGTCTGCGGTGCGGAAGTCACCGGACAGCAACATCGCCATGGCCTTTGACTTTCCGACCGCACCGACCAGACGCTGGGTGCCCCCGGCGCCGGGGATCACTCCCAGCTTGACCTCGGGCACTGCGAATTTCGCGGATTCACCCGCGATGGCGATGTCGCAGGCGAGGGCCAGTTCGCACCCGCCGCCCAGCGCCAACCCCTCGATGGCGGCGATGACGGGTTTGGGGAAGGTCGCCAGGTCGGACCAGAACGTGCCCCCGAACTCCTCCCGCGCGCCGAGCAGCGCGGCGTCACGAAGAGTGTCGAAGCCGGTGATGTCGGCTCCGGCGCAGAACGTTCCGCCTGCCCCGGTGATGATCACCGCGCGAATGTCGTCGTCGTGCCGGAGGGCGCGCAATTCTGCGGCCATCGCGGCGAGCAGATCGTTGCTCATGCTGTTCTTCGAGCCGGGGCGGTTGATCTCGAGGATGGCGATGCCGCCCTGCCGGGTGGTGACGAGAATTGCCGGTGTTTCAGTCACAGGGTGTCCTTGTAGATGTCGGCGTGCGCGGCGCGCATCACCTTCTTGTCGAGCTTGCCAACGCTGGTTCGGGGCAGTCGGTCGCAGAAGACGACCGTGTCCGGCAGCTGCCACTTGGCGAACGACCCCGTGAGGAGGGCGTGGATCTCCTCGATCGGCAGGTCGTCGCCGTCTGTGGTGACGACCAGCGCCACGGGGCGTTCCTGCCAGCGCGGGTGGTGGACGCCGACCACGGCGGCTTCGGCGACTTTCGGGTGGGCGGTGATCGCGTTCTCCATGTCGATGGACGAGATCCATTCGCCGCCGCTCTTGATGACGTCTTTGATGCGGTCGGTCAGTTTCAGGTAGCCGTGCGCATCGATCTTGCCGACGTCTCCGCTGCGCCAGTACCCGTCCTGGAAGCGGTCGCCGTCGTCGTCGAGTTTGTGGTAGCGCTCGATGATCCAGGGTCCGCGGAGCAGGATCTCACCCTGCGCCTGTCCGTCGTGCGGCAGGTCGTTGCCGTCGGCGTCGACGATCCGGATGTCCACACCGTTGACCGGAAGACCCTGCGAGCGTTTGAGATCCCACTTCTGCTCGTCGGTCAGCGTGGTGCGCAGCGACGGCTTGATCGCACCGTTTGCGGTGACGAACGGCGTGGTCTCGGTGGCGCCGTAGCCGTGCAGGATGTCGGCGCCGGTCAGGTCGTGGAAACCGCGCATCATCGACAGTGGCGGCTCGGTGGCACCGGAGAGCAGTTTCGTCCGCCGGAAATCGGGTTTGACGTCCAGGGTCCTGATGTAGTCGAGCATCGGCTCGAAGATCGCCGGCGCGCCGTTGGCGACGGTGACCTCTTCGGCGATCATCTCGTCGACCAGCACCGAGGTGTCCTCGGCCATGTACCGGCCGGGAAGCACGATCTTCGCGGCGCTGTAGGTTCCGGTCTGCGGCAGCCCCCAGGACTGTCCGTGGAACATCGGGGTGATGAGCATGACGGCGTCGTCCGCGCTCATACTCAGCGCTGCCGCCTGACTCATGGTGTGCAGGTAGATGCCGCGGTGCGAGTAGTAGATCCCCTTGGGCCGCCCGGTGGTTCCGGTGGTGTAACACGCACTGTAGGTGGCGTGTTCGTCGATCATGGGCCAGTCGTACACCTCGCTCGCGTCGGCCATGAGGTCCTCGAAGTGGTGGACGTTCTCGAGCGTGGTGCTGATCTGCGACATCGGCTTGTCCGACATCAGCACCCAGCCCTTGACGTTCGGTGCGTGTGGGGCGAGGGCTTCGGCAACAGGGAGCAGTGACTCGTCGACGAAGATGAACCGTGCGTCACTGTGACCCACCACGTAGGCGAGGTCTTCGGGTGACAGCCGCAGGTTCATCTGCAGCATTGCCGCGGCGATACCCGGGATCGCCCAGTACAGCTCGTAGTGCCGCTTACTGTTCCAGTCCAGGATGCCGACCATGTCGGCCGGCCCGATCCCGAGCCACGTCAGGACGTTCGCCGCCCGCTGGACCCGCCGGTAGGCGTCGGCGTAGGTGTAGCGGTCCCAGCCGCCGTCCGCGGTGCGGAACACGATCTGCTGTTCGGGGTACGTGCGGGCCGAGTGCCGGATCAGGGTGGTGGTGTTCAACTGGTAGTGGTCGCCGTGCGTGGACGGTAGACCTTGGATGATCGCGCTCGTCATCACTGCTCCTCAGATCCGTTCGATGATGGTGGTGTTGGCGGTGCCGTTCGCCTCGCAGATGCTCTGCAGCCCAACCGATGCGCCGGAGCGCTCGAGCTCGCACAGCAGGTCGGTGAGCATCCGGGCGCCGGTTGATCCGAGGGGATGGCCGATGGCGACCGATCCGCCGTTGACGTTGAGCTTGTCGTCGGGGACCCCGAATTCCTGTGCGAACATCATCGGGACTCCGGCGAAGGCCTCGTTGACCTCGAAAAGGTCGATGTCGTCGACCCCGAGACCGGAGAACTCCAGAGCCTTGCGGGTGGCGTCGAGGACCGCGGTGAACTGGATGACCGGATCGGCGCCTGCCACCGACAGCGCGCGGAACCGTGCCCTGGGCGTCAGTCCGTGGCGTTCGGCGAACGCGCGGTCGGCGATCAGCAGGGCGGCGGCACCATCACTGAGCTGCGACGAGTTCGCGGCGGTGGTGCGCCCGTCGGCGGCGAACACCGTCTTCAACGATGCCATCTTGTCGCGGTCGAGGTGCTCGCGGATGCCCTCGTCACTCTCGACGAGCGTGCTGGCCGCATCGTCGGGATTTACCCGCATCGGTACCAACTGCTCGCGGAACTTCCCCGCCCGGGTCGCGGCGAGAGCGCGCCCATGGCTGCGGGCGCTGAAGGCGTCCAGGGCAGCCCGGCTCAGGTCGAATTTTTCGTTCATCAGCTCCGACGACGGGCCCTGCGCCACGAGGGCGCCGCCGTAACGGGCGAGTTCGCGCGGGCTGTAATGCGGTCCGAGCGGTGCCCCGGGCACCATCGCGGCCGGCATCGGCACCTGCGACATCGACTCGACACCGCAGGCGATCGCGAGATCGTAGGAGCCCGCGAGCACGCCCTGCGCGGCGAAGCTGACCGCCTGCTGACCCGAGCCGCACTGCCGGTCGACGGTCACCGCGGGCACCGACTCCGGAAATCCGGCGGCGAGCACGGCGTGCCGGCCGATGTTGCCCGCCTGTTGTTCCTGCTGCAGAACACAACCGGTGATCACGTCGTCGATCTGGGCGGGATCGATGCCGGTGCGCTCGACCAGCGCCCGCAGCGTCTGTCCGAGCAGGTCGACCGGGTGCCAGGCGCTCAACGCGCCGCCTCGCCGCCCGACCGGGGTGCGGACGGCGCCGACGATCACGGCTTCACGAACGGTCATGCTGGTACTCCTTGTCCAGGTTTCTGAATTCCGATGAGCGGTATGTCGACCCGCTCGGCGAGTTCTTCCCAGTCCTTGCTGGTCCGGGTGGCGAAGATGCGCTCGAGTTCGTCGCGTTCCCCCGCGACGCCCAGGGCGCCGAGGGTGCGGGACCAGAAATGCGGTTCGAGCGCCGCGAGGGCGATGTGCCCGTCGGAGGTGGCGTAGATGCCGTATCCGGGAACGGCGCCACCGAGCGGTGTCGACGAATGCCCCATCAGGCCGTGGCGCACCGCGGCGCCGGCATCGGCTGCCGCATCCGCGAGGATCACACGGTAGCTCTCGCCCCGACGGGGTTTCGACGATGCACCGAGAGCGAGGAGCGCTGCCGACACGGCACGTTCGGCGCCGAGCAGGTCGGCGACGGGAACGGTGGGCATGAGCGGCGGCTGCAGTGTGCCGTTCACCGCCTGGTAGGTCAGGTCGTGACCGGGCAGGTCCTCGAGTGCGCCGTCGTGGCCGACGATCTCCACGTGCGCGAGCCGTGGGTGCACCGACTGCAGTTCGGTGAGCCCGAGTCGGCGCAGCGCGGAGGGCCGCATGGCGGTCACCAGTAGGTCGGAGCCGGCCAACTCGGTATCCAGCCGTTCGCGCCCCGCCGGATCCTTCAGATCCACTGTGAGAACCTGCTGGCCCTGTGTGAGTTCGCGATACCACTGCGGGGACGCGCTGCGGAGCGGATCACCCTCGGGCGGTTCGATCTTGGTGACCGCCGCTCCCATCACCTGCAGGCGGGCGACGGCGAGTGGTCCCGGCAGATTCACGGCAAGTGTGAGGACCCGTACGCCCTCGAGCGATTTGGATTCGAGCATCAACATTCCCTTCGTTGCTATACAACTGTATCGGAAAATATCTGTTTGTAAATAGAACTGGTCAGCGGTATCGCATCGCGCCCTCGTCGCGGGAGCTCGGGGTGCGCCGTGCCTCAGGCTTTACATCTGAATGTTTTTCTATACAGTCGTATAGGATAATGAAGTGTCGTGATCATCGCCGTTCAGCGAACTTCGTTGCGCCAGACCACAATCATCACAACTTAGGAATCAGTCATGAGCTATGCCCGCACAGCAGGTCCTCGGCCCGTCCTGGCCGACAAGTTCGGCCTTCGGGACAAGGTTGTCGTGATCACCGGGGCGTCGTCGGGGCTCGGGGTCGCGTTCGCCGCGGCATGTGCCGAGGCCGGTGCGGACGTGGTGGTCGCCGCACGGCGCGCACCCCTTCTGGAGGACACCCTCGCCACGGTGACCGGCACCGGTCGCAGCGGCCTCGCCGTGGCCGCGGACGTCACGGACGCCGACGACTGTCACAAGGTGGTCGGTGCGGCCGTGGAGCGGTTCGGGCGCGTCGACGTGCTGGTCAACAATGCCGGCATCGAAGACCACGCCCCCGCGTCGCGGCTGTCGTTGGCCGAGTTCGAACGGGTCGTCGCGGTGAACCTCACGGCATGCTTCTCGATGGCTCAGGCCGTCGCCCCGGCGATGGCGCCTGGCTCGTCGATCGTGAACGTGGCCAGCGTCATGGCGCACACCACACTCGACGCCCCCACGACGGCGTACTCGGCGTCGAAGGCAGGGCTTCTCGGTCTCACCCGGTCACTCGCGCGACAGTGGTCGGGGCGCAAGGGAATTCGAGTCAACGCACTGCTCCCGGGGTTCTTCCCCTCGGAGATGACCGACGGCATGCCCACCGAACTCATCGGTCCCCGACTCGTCATGGGCCGCCTCGGTGACCCCGCCGAACTCGCCGCGGCGATGGTCTTCCTCGCCTCCGACGCCAGCAGCTACATGACCGGAAGCCAGCTCGTGGTGGACGGCGGGTTACTGCTCTCATGAGTTCCCCGATCAACGAGCGGCCGATCGTCGTCGCCGGCGTATCCACCCGAGTGCTCGAAGTCGACGGAGACGGGCCGCCGATCCTGCTGCTGCACGGCTTCACCGACTCGGCGGACTCGTGGCGCCCGCTCCTGCAGGAGTTCGCGAGCCGGGGCCGCCGCGCAGTGGCGGTCGATCTGCCCGGCAGCGGTCGCGCCGATCGGCTGGCCCGCCCGGCGTTGCCCCACCACGACGCGTTCGTCGACGGGTTCGTACGTGCCTACGCCGAACGCGGCGATGTGGTTGTGGTGGGAAACTCGCTCGGCGGCCTGCTCGCGCTGCGCGCGGCCGCCCGCAGCGAGGTGCCCCTCGGCGCCGTGGTCGGCATCGGGCCGGCAGGCCTGGCCTACGGCTGGCGACTGCGGTATCTCACGACGGTCCTGCGTTGCCTGGATCCGATGCTGCAGTTCGTCGACCGAGCACCCGTGCCCGCGGCGCTGATCCGCCGCGGGGCAGCGCGGTTCTATGCGCGCGGCCTCGCCGCAGGCCGCGCCGAGTCCGGGCTCGCGCTGCGGTACGCGGAGCACGTCCACGGCATGCGTGATGTGGGCAGATTGCGCAGCGATCTGCTCGCGCTGAGTCGGGAGAGCGATCACGACCCCCTGCGAACCGACCGGATCCGCCTACCGGTCCTACTGATCTGGGGCCGCGAAGACAAGCTGGCCGATCCGAACAGCGCGCCGGCCTTCCTGGCCACGGTGCCCACGGCAACACTCGAGACTCTCGACAACTGCGGCCACTGCCCGCAACTCGAGGAACCGGGCCGCATCGCCGACCTGATCCTGTCCACCCCCTGCAACCAACCGACACCGAAAGCAGACAGCTAATGGGCTCGACCCCGACCGCGAGCAACATCGATCGCGTCATCGCCACCATCGTCAACGGCATCGAGGTCGCCAGGTACGGCGGCCTCAAGACCGAGGAGGAGCCCGCACCGCACGACGTCGTGGCACACGAACCGGTGTACCGCCTGCGGCACTACTACCCGGACTCGCCGGCCGGGCTTCCGCCGGTCGTCCTCGTGCCACCGCTGTCGCAGGTTGCCGTCGTGTGGGACATTTCGCCGCAGACCAGTGCGGTCGCGATGCTGCGCGAGCAGGGCCTCGACCCGTGGGTGGTCGACTTCGGAGATCCGGCGGTCGAGCCGGGCGGCAACGAGCGCACGTTCGGTGACCACGTACTCGCCGTCGCCGACGCGGTGCAACGGGTCCGGCAGGCCACCGGTCGGGACGTGCATCTCGTCGGGTACTGCCAGGGCGGCATCTTCTGCTACACGGCGACCGCGTATCTCGGCAATGCCGGTGTGGCGAGCGTGATCGCGCTGGGCAGCCCGCTCACGACCCTCGACATCGACCGCGTCGTTCCACAGGACCTGTTCTGGGGCATCGTCGGGCTCGAGAGCAAGATCATCGGCAAGACCGGCCTTCCCCGATGGTTCGTCACACAGCTGTTCAACTGGTCGAGCCCACACCGCAACATCCGCAACGACATCGAGTTCCTGCTCGCCCTGCACGACCGCGAGTCGCTGCTGCCACGCGAACCGCAACGCAAATTCCTCAAAACCGGTGCGTGGATCAGCTGGTCCGGTCCCGCACTCGTCGAACTGCTCGAATTGCTCGCGGACAACCGCCTGGTCGAGGGCGGCGTCGTGATCGGTGACCGCACCGTCGGATTCGCAGACATCACCTGCCCGATCCTCACCTTCGTCGGGGAGGCCGACTTCCTGGCACCGCCGACGACGGTGCGCGCGGTCCGGCGGGCGGCACCCAACGCCGACATCCACGAATGCACCCTGCCGGTCGGACACTTCGGGCTGCCGGTCAGCTCGCATGCCAAGCAGAAAACCTGGCCCGGCATCGGTGCGTGGGTGCGCTGGACGAACGGCGAGGGTGACCTGCCGGACTTCATACAGGAACTCGAGTCGTCCTCCGACGTCGAGGCACCGGCCCCACGCGGAAGCATCGCCGGACTGACCTACGGCGCCGGTCTCGTCGCCGGAACCGGGTTCAACCTCCCCGCCGCCCTGTCGCGCGCCGGGAAGCACCTGGCCACCACGGTCGTCGAGCTGTCGAGGGAAGCGGCCGCTGCGGCGCCCCGCCTGGTGCGGCTCGAATCGATGGGTCCGCGCACCACGATCTCCTACGGTGCGCTGCTCGACGACCTGGCCCGCTCGCGCCCGGACAAGGTGGCCTTCCTGTTCGCCGATCGCGTGCACACCCACGCGGAAACCAAACAACGCATCGACAGCGTCGTCTGCGGGCTGGTGTCGGCGGGTGTCCGCAAGGGCGAGCGCGTCGGAGTGCTCATGCACACCCGCCCGAGCTCCCTCGTCGCGATCGCGGCCCTCAACCGCATCGGTGCGGTCACCGTGCTGCACCGCCCGGGGCACGACCTTGCCGAAGAGATACGGCTCGGGCACGTGACGAAGATCCTCGCCGACCCCGAGCACGCGGCGACCGCGGCAACGACCGCGCTGCCGGTGTTCGTTCTCGGCGCAGTCCACGAAGACCGCGACATTCCGTCCGGCGCAGTCGACCTCGAGCAGGTCGATCCCGACCGCGTGCGCCTGCCTGCCTGGTACCGGGCGAACCCGGGGTGCGCCGGCGACGTCGCGTTCGTCCTCTTCGGCGGCGCTGAGGAGCAGACCCGCGCCGATCTGATCACCAACGGCCGGTGGGCGACCTCCGCGTTGGCGGCCTCGACCGCGTGCGCGTTGACCCCGGGCGACACGATCTACTCCAGCAGCCCACTGCACCACCCGACCGGTCTGCTGCTGGCGACGGCCGCCGCAACCGCATCCGGTGCCCGCGTGGCACTGATCGACGAGTTCGACCCCGACACGTTCTGGTCCCAGGTACGCCGCAACCGGGCCACAGTGGTGACCTACACCCGCGACATGCTCGAACCGCTGGCCGACGCGCCGGAGCGAATCCGGAAGAACCATCCCATTCGGCTCTTCGTCGGCTCGGCGATGCCGGCCGACCTGTGGCGGCGGGTCAGCGACCGGTTCGGATCGGTCGGTGTCCTGGAGATGTACGCCTCGACGCGTTCGGACGCAATCCTCGGCAATGTCAGCGGTCGCAAGATCGGTTCGGTGGGCAAGCCGCTGCCGGGAACGCCACGGGTGTGCGTCGTCGAGATGGAGGACGGCCGGATCCGCACCGGCGAGGACGGCTACGCGGTGCCTGCTCGGCCGGGACAGGTCGGCCAACTGCTCGTCGACGCCTCGGGGAAGATCTTCGCCGGCAACGACATCGCGCTGCGCGGTGTGTTCGACCGGGATGACGAGTGGATGGCTACCGGCGACCTGTTTCGCGTCGACCGGGACGGTGACTTCTGGTTCGTGACCTCGATTCCCGGCGCCACCGAACAACCCGAAGCGTGCCTCCTCGAACTCCGGGCGGTCGAAACGGCGTCGGCACAGTGACCGCGCGATGGGGAACTGGCAGCGAAACACGTCCCAGGCTCGGCAAGTCCGGTAACCCGCCGACTCGACGCCGTGGCGGCAGCCGGACCTCTTCCCGCGGCAGCACCGCGGGATCTCGCAGCGTCGATCAGTACCGCCCGTTCGCCGGATTGTCGCCGTCGACCACCACCCTCGCCGCGAGTTGCCGCCGGAGGAGGTTGAGCGCCGCGTGCTGGAGGAGGAGTACGGCCTCGACGTTCGTCCCGAGGACGCGCGCCACCTCGACGGCCGGGAGGCGGTCCGCGAGCCGGAGTCGCAGCACGGTCCGGTGGTGGTCGGGGAGGGAATCCATCAGGATCGCGGCCCCGGCTGCCTCCTCGTCGTCGATGGTCACGACAGGCCTTTCTCTCGGATCGCACCACTGTCGCCGACCCGATGTCCCAGGTGGAAGGGACCGGCGTCCCGATCGTCCGGGATCCTGAGACACGGCTCCGACGGCCGGCCCGACGCTTTACGCTGAATGTCATGGCCGCTCTTCGTGCGGAGTGGATCAGAATCTGGCGCAACCCGGCAGACACGCTCGCGACCGTTGCGTTCAATGCCGTCCTGATGATCGGGGCCTGGTTCCTGCTGCCCCGGAGTTGGTTGTTCGAGTGGACCGGGCCGTCGGGTTTCGCGCTCGCCCTGGCGGGCTGGATGTACGCCGACGTCACCGCCACCAACGTGCTGGCGCCGGACAGTGAGCGGGTTCTCGCCGCACTCGACGACCGAGACGCGCTGGGTGCGATGCTCGGCGCCAAGGCGGTGGCGCTGTGGATGCTGATCGCCCCGATCTGCGCGACCATCGCGATCGTCGTGGGCTTCGCCGAGCAGGACTGGCTGTTCACTGCGGTGGTGGTGGTCGCGGTGGCGCTGTGCCCGTTCGGTGCGCTCGCCGGGTCGAGTCTGGTCGGGGTGTACTTCCCGTATCACCAGCGGCCGCTGCGCTGGCGATGGGAACAACGTGCCCGGTGGCGCACCGTCGTCGTCCGGTGGCTGATCCTGCTGGTGGTGCCGTACGGGGTGTTCCCTGCGTTCTCGGCGGCGATCGCCGTCGTCCCGGTCGTGCTGTGGCGCCTCGTGCGTCCGGCCGACGTGCACTCGCGGATGGGTACCGCGGACTTCGCGCTGTGCGTCGTCCTCGCCGTCGTCATCTCGGCGCTGATGTGGGCGGTGGCGCGTCGAATCGCCCTGTCACGCATACAACGCCACGCGCCGTTGGCCGTCTACCTGCGTGACCGAGACAGGGGCTGAGCCGGATCTGTCGCGGGTCCCTGCCTACGTGAGTGCCGATGCGTGCCGGGACACACTTTGCCACTCACCTGCGCAGGTGAGTGGGAAAGCGTGCCGGGGCACACTTTGCCACTCACGTCAGGAGAGGTGCTCGGGCTGGGGCTGCGACTTGTGGACCTGGTCCGATCCGACCGCGTCCTGGCTCGCCTCCGGTGGGCATTCGGCGCTGTACTTGCCGGCGTGTTCCAGGGAGACGACGACGGACTTCGACGTGGGACAGTTGCTGCCGGTCGCCGTGGAATCGAGCGGCACCAGCGGATTGGTCTCCGGATAGTAGGCGGCGGCCGACCCCCGGGGCGTGTCGTACTCGACGATCCGGAAGTCGTGGGCGCAGCGGACGCGGTCGTCACCGTCCCAATGCGTGAAGAGGTCCACCATGTCGCCGTCGTCGAACCCGAGGGCCGCGATGTCGTCGCGGTGCAGGAAGATCACGCGGCGCCCGCCCTCGATGCCGCGGTACCGATCGCTGAGCCCGTAGATCGTGGTGTTGAACTGGTCGTGGCTGCGGATCGTCTGCAGGATCACGTGCCGCGGGGGCACCTGCAGCACGTCGATCGGGGACACCGCGAATTCGGCGCGCCCCGAGTGGGTGGGGAACGTCCGGGAGTCGCGCGGCGGGTGCGGCAGAACGAAGCCGCCCGGCTTGCGGACGTTCACCTCGTACCCTTCGCATCCGGGCACCACCCGCGAGATGTGCAGGCGGATGTTCGCGTAGTCGTCCCGCATCTTCTTCCACTCGAGACCGTAGCGGTCGCCGATCGTGGCCTCGGCGATGCGGGTGACGATCCCCACCTCCGAATCGAGGTGCGGGCTGGCCGGTTTCAACGGACCCCGGGAGGCATGAACCGAGCACACCGAGTCCTCGACGGAAATGAACTGCGGCCCACCGGCCTGGACGTCCTGCTCGGTGCGCCCCCGCGTCGGCAGGATCAGGGCCGTGTCGCCGCACACGAGATGCGACCGGTTGATCTTCGTCGAGACGTGGACCGTCATCCGGGTCTTGCGCAGCGCGGCCGCGGTGACGTCGGTGTCCGGGGCGGCCTGGACGAAGTTGCCGCCGAGCCCGAGGAAAAAGTGGGCCTTGCCGTCGCGCATGGCCCGGATCGAATCGACGGTGTCGTAGCCGTTCTCGCGGGGCGGGTCGAAGTCGAACTCCTTCGCGAGCGCGTCCAGGAAATGCCGCGGCGGGCGCTCCCAGATCCCCATCGTGCGGTCGCCCTGCACGTTCGAGTGCCCGCGCACCGGCAGCAGCCCAGCGCCGGGCTTCCCGATGTTCCCCTGCGCGAGCGCGATATTGGTGACTTCCTTGATGATCGCCACCGAGTTGTGGTGCTGAGTGAGCCCCATCGCCCAGCAGAACACGGTGGCATCGGAATCCCGCAGCATCCGGGCCGCGTCGGTGATCTGTTCCCGCGACAGCCCGGTGTTCCGGGTGACGACGTCCCAGTCGAGGTCGGCGACGTGCTGCTTCCACAACTCGAATCCGATCGTGTACCGGTCGATGAATTCGTGGTCGAGGGCATCCCATTCGACGAGCAGTGAGCCGAACGCCTGGAGCAGGGCCAGGTCGCCGTTCAGCGCGATGGGCAGGTGCAGGTCGGACAGGTCGGTACCGTGCCCCACCATCCCTCGCGGGGTCTGCGGATTCTTGAAGTTGACCAGACCGGCCTCGCGGAGCGGGTTGATCGACAGGATCTTCGCGCCGTTCTGCTTGGCCTTCTCCAGTGCCGACAGCATCCGCGGATGGTTGGTTCCCGGGTTCTGCCCCTGCAAGACAATGAGTTTCGCCTGATACACGTCGTCCATCGTGACGCTGGCCTTGCCGATGCCGATCGACTCCTGCAGCGCGATGCTGGTCGATTCGTGGCACATGTTGGAACAGTCGGGCAGATTGTTCGTCCCGAACGCGCGGACGAACAGCTGGTACGCGAACGCGGCCTCGTTCGACGCCCGGCCGGACGTGTAGAAGATCGCCTCGTCCGGACTGTCCAAGGCGTTCAGCTGCTCGCCGATCAGCGTGAAGGCCTCGTCCCATTCGATGGGCTCGTAGTGCGTTCCGCCGGGCCGCTTCACCATCGGATGCGTGATCCGGCCCTGCTGCCCCAGCCAGTGCTCGCTGTGGCAGTCGAGTTCGGCGATACTGTGGCGGGCGAAGAATTCGGGGGTCGCCCGGACCCGCGTCGCCTCCTCCGCCACCGCCTTGGCGCCGTTCTCACAGAACTCCGCGGCGTGGCGGTGACCCGGGTCGGGGTCGGGCCAGGCGCAACTCATGCAGTCGAAGCCCTCGGCCTGGTTCAGCCGCAACAACGTCTCGGCGGTGCGGACCACACCCATCTGCTCGAGCGCGCGTTTCATCGACACCGCGACAGCGGTCGGCCCGGCCGCGTGGTCCTTCGGGTGCCCGACCTCGAGGTCGGCCTCGTCGTAGTCGAGTTCCTCGTCCTTGTGACGCATCGTTCAGCCTTTCGTCACGATCTCCCCACCAGGCAGCCGAGGTAGTCGATGACGTCGTCGGTCGCGGTGGCCGGGGCGGTGAGCGCGACGTAACCGTCGGGGCGCACCACCACCAGCGTGCCACCGTGTGCCCCGTAGGCGCTACGCGCGAAACCGCGGTCGTCGACGACGTCCACGCCGGGACCGCGGGAATCACCCACCACCACGTATTTCACGTCGTCGGGCGCGTCTTCGGCCAGGGTTTGCAGGGCGTGCCGGGGCCCGCCGTCGAACCCGAGAACCGTGAAGTGCGTCCCGCGGAAGACGTCGAACAGTCGCAGTGGGGAACCGTCCGGGCTCAGGCACGGCGCGTCGGGTGCGCGGTCACCCGCGCGGACGCCCGTCGTCACGTCCCCGTCCCGGGACAGCGAACTCCACGGGTAGCCCAGACCGAGTTGCTGGCCGTCCTCGGTCGCCGCGCCGGCGAACCCCGATGAGTCCTCGCGTCCGAGGTTGTCGGTCACCTTCTGCAGCCCCGCGCTGCTCACCCCGAGCGTCCAGCGGGCGAGCGGCAACCGCTCCTCCTGATACGTGTCGAGGAGCGACGGATCCGCGGACCCGGCCAGGACGAGCGCGAGTTTCCAGCCGAGGTTGTAGGCGTCCTGGATCCCGGTGTTCATCCCGAGCCCACCTGCGGGCGGATGAACGTGCGCGGCGTCGCCGGCGAGGAACACCCGGCCGTCTCGGAAGCGGTCCACCATGCGCACGCTCACATGCCACGTGGACAGCCACGTCGGTGCGGACAGTCGCACGCCGGGATCGCAGGCGATGTCGTCGAGCACTCGCTGGAAGTACTCCAGCGACGGTTCGGGCAGGTTCCCCTCCTCGTCGAAGTCCGCGAACGGCACTCCCTGGAACTGCCAGGAGTTGATCCCACGGAACGGGCACAGCGCGACGAATCCCTTCTCGGGGTGCGACCACTGGTGCCAGCGGTCGGGGGTCAGGCCGTCGACGGACACGTCGCCGAGGAGCATGCCCTCGATGCCGCCCGTCCCCTCGAACGACACCCCGAGCGCCTTGCGCACCGTGCTGCGTCCGCCGTCGCAGCCGACGAGGTAACGCGCCATGACGGTCCCGCCCCCGGCGAGCCGGACGGTCACCTTGTCGGTGGTCTGCTCGAAACCCACCACCTCGACGCCGCGCTCCACGTCGATACCGAACTCGGAGAGACGCTCTCGCAGAATCTGCTCGGTCCGCCACTGCGGGATCATCAACCCGCTCTCGTAGGGCCGGTCGGGTGTGGGGCTCAGGTCTGCGTGGGGGTCGCTGTCGCCCACCACCCGGCCGCGCACCGCGACCCGGTTGGGAAGGTGCCGGAACCCGGCCTCGACGACCTCGTCGACGATACCGAGATCGTCCATCACTTCCTGGCTGCGCGCGGTCAATCCCTTTCCGCGCGAACCCGCGAACGGCTCGGGAGACTTGTCGAGGATCCGCACTTCGACGCCACGCCGCGCCAGTTCCAGAGCAAGCGTGAGACCGGTCGGCCCGGCCCCGGCCACCACTGCCTCGGTAGGGCTCATGGCGTCATCGTATTCGCGGCGGCACCGATCCCGCGGGAAAGTCGCCGCACCCGCTCATCGGCTCTCGCTCAGAAGTTTCCGCGGGCGGCCTGTTCGCGTTCGATGGCCTCGAAGAGGGCCTTGAAGTTGCCGATACCGAAGCCGAGGGAGCCGTGGCGTTCGATGAGTTCGAAGAACACGGTGGGCCGGTCGACGAGGGGTTTGGTGAAGATCTGCAGCAGGTAGCCGTCCTCGTCGCGGTCGACGAGGATGCCGCGTTTCTGCAACTCCTCGATCGGGGCGCGGACGTTGCCGATCCGGGCCCGCAGTTCGGGRTCCTGGTAGTAGGAGTCCGGGGTGGCCAGGAACTCSACCCCCTCGGCGGTGAGCCGGTCCACCGCGGTGAGAATGTCATTGGTGGCCAGCGCCAGGTGCTGGGCGCCGGGGCCGCCGTAGAAGTCGAGGTACTCGTCGATCTGCGASCGTTTCTTSGCGAYGGCGGGCTCGTTGAGSGGGAACTTCACGCGGTGGTTGCCGTTGGAGACGACCTTCGACATCAGCGCGGAGTAGTCGGTGGCGATGTCCTCGCCGACGAATTCGGCCATGTTCGTGAAGCCCATGACCCGGTTGTAGAAGTCGACCCAGTGGTCCATCCTGCCGAGTTCGACGTTGCCGACGACGTGGTCGAGGGCCTGGAACAGSCGTTTGGGGGCGCCGTCCCGTCGGGTGTGCGACGASGTCCGGGCGAGGTAGCCGGGCAGGTAGGGGCCGGTGTAGTGGCTGCGGTCGACGAGGGTGTGGCGGGTGTCGCCGTAGGTGGCGATCGCGGCGATCCGGACGGTGCCGTGYTCGTCGGTSACRTYGTGGGGTTCGTCGAGGACGGTGGCGCCCTGGGCGCGGGCGTGGGCGATGCATTTGTCGACGTCGGGGACGGCGAGGGCGATGTCGACGACGCCGTCGCCGTGGGTCCGGTGGTGCTCGATCAGCGGGCTGYCSGGGTYSACGGCGCCGTTGATGACGAAGCGGACGGCGCCGGATTCGAGGACGAAGCTGTGGTGGTCGCGGTTGCCGGTGGTCGGTCCGGAGTAGGCGACGAGGGTCATCCCGAACGCGGACTGGAAGTAGTGGGCGGTCTGGGTGGCGTTGCCGACCACCCAKACGACGGCGTCCCAGCCGCTGACCGGGAACGGGTCGCGGGTGCCGTCGTATTCGACGAGCCCGACCAGCTGCTCGAGCTGGCTGAGGTCGAGACCTGCCAGGCGTTCCTTGTCGGTGAGAGTCTGCTCGATCGTCATCGCTGTCTTCCTGTTTCGGGGACGGAGGGCTTGGCCTGTTGTGTGGGTCACTACGAAAACCCAGACCGGCCACATAGGCAACCGAGCCAGCAGAAGCTAGCCGCGGTGCCACCTTCGGGCGCCTCGCGGAGGGTTTTCTTATACAGTCGGACTAGTTGAATTCGTTCGGAGAGGTCTGGCCATGAAGGACGCAGTGCAGTTGGACGAGCTCGACTTCGCCCTCCTCGACGCCATGCACGACGACCCGAAGGCCGGCGTGCTGGAACTGTCGCGCCGGATCAAGGTGGCGCGGGCCACCGTTCAGGCGCGGGTGCGCAAACTCGAGGAGTCCGGCGTGATCGCCGGGTACGAGCCGCGCCTCGACATCGCCGCCGCGGGGTTCGACGTGCAGGCGTTCGTCACGCTGGAGACGGCGCAGGGCGCACTCGACTCCGTGACGTCGGAACTGGAGTCGATCCCCGGGGTGCTCGAGGCCTTCGCGACCACCGGTTCCGGCGACATCCTGTGCCGCATCGCCGCCGGCTCCCACCTCGGGCTGCAGCAGACGCTGATCGATCTGAACAAGTCGAGCGTCGTCGCCCGGTCCACCAGCGTGATGGTGCTGTCGGTGATCGTCCCGTACCGGTCGATGCCTCTGCTGCGAACCCTCGACCGACCGCGTCCGGCGAAGGCCCCGGCCTACCGCACCGCGCCCGCAGACGCGGATTAGCAACGCGTTCCCCGCTTCTGCTGCACAAATTGAATAGAAAATCGACGAACCTCTTTCTCGGTGATGTTCATCGTGGCTATCTGCTGCGCAGCCGGTTGCGGCGCACGAGTGGTGCCCACCACAGTGATCGCCGTAACAGCGCGGGCACGGCCGGGAACACCGGCCGGATCGCCCCGAGCCCCGGCCGTCCAGAAACCGAGAGAAGCCATGAAGAATCTGCTCACCCGATTCGAAGAGAAGGCCCCCGAGATCGTCTTCGAGTGGCACGACACGGAGACCTCCGCCCGCGGATGGACGGTGATCAACTCGCTGCGCGGCGGTGCTGCCGGCGGCGGAACCCGGATGCGCCGCGGTCTCGATCGGCGCGAGGTGGAATCGCTCGCCAAGACCATGGAGGTCAAGTTCACCGTCTCGGGTCCGGCCATCGGCGGCGCGAAGTCGGGCATCGACTTCGACCCGACCGACCCGCGCAAGGACGAGGTGCTGCGCCGCTGGTTCAAGGCCGTGACCCCGCTGCTGAAGTCGTACTACGGCACCGGCGGCGACCTGAACGTCGACGAGATGGCCGAGGTCGTGCCGATCACCGAGAGCTACGGGCTGTGGCATCCGCAGGAGGGCGTCGTCAACGGGCACTTCGCGGCGACCGATCGTGAGCGGGTGCAGCGGGTCGGGCAGCTGCGCCTGGGCGTCGCGAAGGTCGTCGAGGATGCGCGGTTCACGCCCGACCCGCAGGCGAAGTACACGGTGTCGGATCTGATCACCGGGTGGGGCGTCGCCGAATCGGTGCGGCACTACTACCGGGTCTACGGCGGCGAACTGGCCGGCAAGCGCGTGATCATGCAGGGCTGGGGCAACGTCGGCGCCGCCGCCGCGTACTACCTGGCGCAGTCCGGTGCCCGGATCGTCGGAATCCTCGACCGCAACGGTGGATTGACGAACACCGACGGCTACGACTTCGAGCAGATCCGCGCGCTGTTCCTGGCCAAGGAGGGCAACGAACTGCGCGCAGCAGGCATGGTGCCGTTCGAGGAGATCAACTCGACGATCTGGAGTTCCGGCGCCGAGATCTTCCTCCCCTGCGCCGCGTCCCGTCTCGTGACCCGCGACCAGGTGGACCGGTTGATCGCGGGCGGCCTCGAGGTGGTGGCGAGCGGCGCCAACGTGCCGTTCGCGGACGACGAGATCTTCTACGGTCCCACCTACGAATACGCCGACAAGAGCGTCGCCGTCGTCCCCGACTTCATCGCCAACTGCGGCATGGCCCGGGCGTTCGCGCTGCTGATGGAGGGCGACATCGAGGTGTCGGACGAGGCGATCTTCGGCGACGTCTCCGCCACCGTGGCGACGGCGCTCGAGCGCTGCTTCGCGCGTTCGTCGCAGCCGACCGGAATCGCCGGTACCGCGTTCGAGATCGCACTCGATCAGCTCGTCTGACGGCACGGGAGACCCCATGAACACAGTTCACGACCCACCGGCCTCCACCACCCGCCTGCAGCAGGCGATGAAACCGCGGCAGCTGGTGATGATGAGTCTGGGCGGCGCGATCGGTGCCGGACTATTCGTCGGCTCCGGCGCGGGCATCGCCGTCGCCGGGCCCGCCGTGCTCGTCTCCTTCCTCATCGCCGGGTTTCTCGTCGTCCTCGTCATGCGGATGATGGGCGAGATGGTGGCCGCCGACCCCGACAGCGGTGCGTTCTCCGTCCACGCCGAGAAGGCGATGGGCCCGATCGCCGGCCGGACCATCGGCTGGCTCTACTGGGTGCAGGTCGTCATCGTGGTCGCCGCGGAAGCGACCGCGGCGGCGGCGATCACCGCCGCCTCCCTGCCCGCGGTGCCGCAATGGGTGGCCGCCCTGGCATACATGAGTGTGCTGACCGCCGTGAACCTGGCGGGTGTCTCCCGCTTCGGTGAGTTCGAATTCTGGTTCGCCGCACTGAAGATCGTGGCGATCGTCGCGTTCCTGGCGGTCGGCTCCGCGATGATCTTCGGCTGGATCCCGAGTTTCGACGCGCCCGGTCTGTCGAACCTCACCGGCCACGGCGGATTCGCCCCCACCGGAGTCACCGGCATCGCCGCGGGCCTGCTGATCGTGGTCTTCGCGTTCGGCGGCACCGAGGTGATGGCCATCGCGGCCGCCGAGACGTCGGAGCCCCGGCGCAACGTGAGCCGGGCGGTGCGGTCCATCGTGTGGCGGATCCTGGTGTTCTACGTCGGTTCCGTCCTGATCATGGTGACGGTGCTGCCGTGGACGGCGGGGGAACTCGCGACGGGTCCGTTCGTCGCGGTCCTGAACGCCGCACACGTGCCGGGCGCCGGCGCCGTCATGACCGTCGTCGTGGTCATCGCGCTGCTGTCGTCGCTGAACGCCATGCTGTTCAGCGGTTCCCGGATGATCTACTCGCTGTCCGAGCGCGGGGCGGCCGCGAAGGTGTTCGGCCGGGTGTCGGGCAACGGCGTCCCCCGCCTGGCGGTGCTGGCGTCGGTGGCGTTCGGTTTCGTCACCGTCGTCCTCAACTACCTGGCACCGGATCGTGTTCTCCCGCTGCTGCTCAACGCGGTCGGTTCGACAATCCTGGTGCTGTGGACGTTCGTCACTGTCTCGCAGATCGTGCTGCGGCGGCGCGCCGAGAAGTCGGGCCGGACGGATCTGCCGCTGAAGATGTGGGGCTTCCCGTATCTGTCGTACGTGGCACTCGCGCTGCTGGCCGCGGTCGCGGTGCTGGCGTTGTTCGACGACGCGGCACGCAACCAGCTGTTCGCGACGCTCACGTTCACGTGTGCGATCACACTCGCCTGCTGGGTGCTCGGGCGCAGGCAACGCGGCGCGATCACCGGCGAAGCGCCGGAGAAGCTGCCCGAGACCGTCGGTTGAGAGACCACCGCCGCACGCTCACGGACGTCGAGGGGTCGTCCGCGAGAGTGCGGTGGTGTCCCGCTCAGCGGACATGTCCCGCTCACCGAACATCCCCGCCGCCTACCGTCGACTGCACACGACGAAGGGGCGGGAATGACCACACCTCCAGACATTTTCGCCCCGGCCACGCTGGGCCCCATCACGTTACGCAACCGGATCATCAAATCGGCCACGTTCGAGGGCCGCACTCCCGACGCGCTGGTCACCGACGAATTGATCGAGTTCCATCGCCGCCCCGCCGCGGGTGGGGTCGGGATGTCGACGGTGGCCTACTGCGCCGTGGCACCGGAGGGCCGCACCGAACGCGGACAGTTGTGGATGCGCCCGGACGCCGTCCCCGGGCTGCGCCGACTCACCGATGCCATCCACGCCGAGGGTGCGGCCGCATCCGCCCAACTCGGGCACGCCGGACCCGTCGCCAACGAGAAGTCCACCGGACTGCCTGCGCTCGCACCGTCGCGGTCGTTCAATCCGCTGAGCATGCGGATGATCCGCAGCGCCACCACCGCCGACATCACCAGAATCACCGCCGCCCACGGCACCGCGGCGCGGCTCGCCGTCGAGTCCGGCTTCGACGCCGTCGAGATCCACTTCGGCCACAACTATTTCGCCAGTGCGTTCCTCAGCCCGAAACTGAACCGGCGCACCGATTCCTACGGTGGATCGCTCGAGAACCGGGCCCGGGTGGTGCGGGACGTCGCCCGCACCGTGCGCGACGCCGTCGGCGGCCGGGTTGCGATCCTCGCCAAGCTCAACATGGACGACGGCGTCCCCGGCGGGTTCTGGCTCGACGAGGCCATCCAGGTCGCCCGGCTTCTGGAGCACGACGGCAGCGTCGATGCCCTCGAACTCACCATGGGCAGTTCACTTCTCAATCCCATGTACCTGTTCAAGGGTGACGCGCCGGTCCGCGAGTTCGCCGCCGCCATGCCGCAGCCCGTCCGCCTCGGCGTGCAACTGGCAGGCAAGTCGCTGATCCACGCCTACCCGTACCGCGACCTGTTCATGCTCGAGCACGCCCGCCAGATCCGCGCGGCGGTGGCGTTGCCGCTCGTCCTGCTCGGCGGAGTCACCGACCGGGCGGGGATGGACACCGCGATGGCCGAGGGCTTCGAATTCGTCGCCATGGCCCGCGCGTTGCTGCGCGAACCCGATCTGGTGAACCGCATCCGCGCCGAGTCGCGCACCCAATCGTTGTGCATCCATTGCAACAAGTGCATGCCCACCATCTTCAGCGGAGCACGCTGCGTGCTCGTCGACTGATTCGCGGCACGGCCGGCCTGCTCACACGTGGAGCGCGAGGAGGGATCCGATGCCGACGACGGCGCCGAAGATCAGTGGGATGCAGATGATGTCGATGAAGATGCCGGTGCTGATCATCTTGATCATCGGCACGTAGCCCGATCCGTAGACGATGGCGTTCGGTGGCGTCGAGACCGGGAGCATGGCGCCGGCATTCGCGCCGAACACGCCGGCCATGGCCGGGATGATCGGGTCGACGCCGATGGCGAGGGCGATCGGGATGATGATCGGGACGACGATGCCGACGCTGGCCGTGTTGCTGGTGGTCTCGGAGATGACCAGACCCATGACGATCGCGATCAGGGCGAGAACCCAGGAACTCTGCACACCCGTGGCCCGGGCGATGGTGGTGCCGAGGGTTTCCGCGAGTCCGGTGGCGTTCATCATGGTGCCGATCGTCAGGCCGGCGCCGACGAGGAGAACTGTGCCCCAGTCGATCTTGGCGGCCTCCGACCAGGTGAGGGTGGATTCGCCGCTCCCGTTCCCGCGGGGCAGGAAGAACAGCAGACCGGCGGTGAGGACGACGACGGATCCCTCGTTGAGGTGATCGGTGAAGGCGGTGACGATCGGGCTCGTGACACCGAAGGTGGTGACGAGGGACGGCAACACCCAGAGGACGACGGTGACGAGGAAGATCACCAGGACGTTGCGTTCGCCGCGGTTCATCGGGCCGAGGTCTGCGTAGTGGGCGCGGAAGTAGTCCTGCCCGCCGCGGATGTGCTTCACCTCGGGCCGGTTGACGAGGATCAGCGCGACCCACATGACCGCGCCCATCACGAGGAGGTACGGGGCCGACATGGAGATCCAGTCGAACAGTTCGACCTTGTAGCCGGTCATCCGCTCGATGGTGCCGCGGCCGATGACGTTGGCGATTCCGGTGATCGGGGTGAGGACCGAACCGATACTCGCGCCGTAGGCAATGGACAGCATCAGCAGGCAAGAGAATTTGGTGCGGTTGGTCCTGATGCCCGGGTTCTGCTCCTGAATGAGATCGCCGATCGTCTTGACCACGCCGATGCCGATGGGAAGCAGCATCGCGGCGGTGGCGGACGACGACACGAACATCGAGAGGATGCAGGCGACGACACCGAACGCCGCCGCGGTGCGGTACGTGCTGTTGCCGATGCCCGGGAACGAGAGCACCTTGAGGGCGAACCGCCGGTCCAGCCCGTGCACCGTCATTGCGCGGGCCAGGATGAAGGCGCCGATCACCAGGAACACCGTCGCGGAGCCGAAGGACCCGTACACCTCCTGGGGTGTGCCGACGCCGAGGACGACGAGTAGGGCGATGCCGATCAGCGCGGTCACCGGGATGGGGACGGGTTCGGTGATCCACAGCAGGACCACGACGGTCAGAACCGCGAGCATGGCCTGCTGGGAATTCGGCATGTCGATCGGCAGCACCAGGATGCCGATGAGCAGGGGCAGCGCGGCGATCAGGCCGAGACGTCCGCGGATGAAGTCGAAGCGTTCCTCTCCTGCGAGTTTCGGTGGCTGCTCCGTCGCGGGGGCGAGTGTGCGCATGTCAGATCCTTGCCAGCTGCGGAATGGAGGGCAGGTCTTCGTCGACTGCGGCACCGCTGTGCCATCCGCGGACAGCGCTCGCGGCGATGTCCTTCGCCTCACCGAGGTAATCGTCGGCGGTGACGAGTTGCGCGGGCAGCAGTTCGGCGACACCGGCCTCCGCCGCGACCTCGCGCAGGGTGTCGGCGAGCACGCGATGCGAGGTTCGGGCGCGGGTCGCGGCCGTGTAGAGCAGGTCGTGGGCGCGTTCGCGGCCCAGGGCTTCGGCGAGCTGGATCATCTGCGCCTCGGCCATGACCAGCCCGCCGTCGAGGTCGAGGTTCGCGCGCATCCTGTCGGCGTCGACCCGCATGCCCGTGACGATGACGAGCGCTTCGGACAGGGCACTGCCGGCCAGGACCCCGAGTTGTGGGATCACCTGCCATTCGATCTGCCACTCGCCGGCGCTGCGTTCGTGGCCCGCCTCCTGGATGCGGCTCAGCGACGACAGCAGCGCCCCGGCGGTCTGGGACAGTCCGATGATGGCCTCCGACGAGATCGGGTTGACCTTCTGCGGCATCGTCGACGACGCACCGCGGTGGCTGTTGTAGGGCTCGAAGACCTCGCCGATCTCCGTGCGGGAGAGGTCGACGATGTTGCGGGCGAGCTTGGCGCACGTCGCCGCGACAGTGGCGCAGAGCCAGCCGTATTCGGCGATACCGTCGCGGTCGACATGCCACGGGATGTCGGTGTCGTGCAGGCCGAGCAGATCGGCGACGCGGGTCCGGACGTCCGCGGATTTCGCTCCGAGCGCCGCGGACGTGCCGCCCGCCCCGAACAGGGAGATCACGGCGATCCGCGGCACCGCCTGCTGGAGCCGTTCGCGGTGGCGGGTGAACTGACCCAGCAGCGTCGCGAGGGTGGCGCCGAACGTGGTCGGCACCGCCTGCTGGGCGTGGGTCCGGCCGGGCATCACGGTGCCGGCGTGGGCCTCGACCTGGACCGCGAGCGCATCGCCGAGTTCGCCGAGCTGCCAGTCGAGCGCGGCCAGCGACCGCGCGAGCTGCAGGGCGAGCCCGGTATCCATGATGTCCTGCGTGGTCGCACCGTAGTGGACGCGACCGTTCGGTCCGTCCGGCAGCGCCCCGGAGATCTGCCGCACCAGCCCGAGGATCGGGTACCCGACATTCTTCGACGTCTCCCACAGGGAGTCGCGGTCGATGTTGTCGATGCGAGCCGCTGCCGCGATCGCCGCGGCGTCGTCTGCCGAGATGACCGCGTGCTCACCCTGAGCGATGGCGAGGGCCCGCTCGGTGGCCAGCCAGCTCTCGATGCAGCTGTCGGCGGAAAAGATGTCGAGTTGCGCCTCGTCCCCTGCCAGGTGAGTGAGGAGGGAGAACGGGTTTCTTGACTGAATGGACACGAAGGGCCTTTCGCCTGACGTAGTGGATCACCCACATCCGCGACTGTGACTCACGCCATGTGGAATCGGTTCCACATCACTGTGGCGTAAGCCACTCGTTCTGTCAAGAGAGGTCGTTTCCCCGACGTCCGCCGTCGTCCTCGACGCCTTTACCTGCGGTTACGTTGGGTATGGTGGGCTTGTGCCCAAACTTCAGGACGTCGCCGCGCTGGCCAAGGTGGGGGTGGGTACCGCCTCACGCGCGATGAGCGGGCGCGGCTACGTGGACCCCGATACGCGCAAGAGAATCCTCGAGGCGGCCGACGCATTGGGCTACCGGCCGAACAAGGTCGCCCAAGCACTGCGGGAGAACAAGACGCGCGTCGTCGGATTGCTACTCCCCGACATCTCGAACGAGTTCTACACCGACAGCGCCGCCGTGCTGCAGTCCGTTCTGTTCGAGGCCGGATTCCAGCTCGTGGTCAGCGCGAGCGGCAACGATCCGGAATCCGAGGAACGCGGACTGCGCTCCCTGCTCGATCACCGCGTCGACGGAATCATCCACGTCCCCGTCGACACTCGGCGTACATTGCCGACCGGCGTGCCGATCGTGCAACTCAACCGTCACTCGGTCCCGCTACAGACCGACGCAGTCGTCAGCGACGACGAATTCGGCATCGAAGCGATCACCGACCTGGCCCTGCAGGCGGGACACACCGATCTCGCACTCGTCATCGGCGGGGCCGATCACAGCACCACCGCCGACCGCATGCGCGGGTTCCGCAACGCCGTCGACCGCGCGGGAATACCGGAGGCGCCCAAGGGAACTGCCGGGCGCCGCTTCCGCATCCTCGAGGGCGACTTCACCTCGGCATGGGGGCGGAACGCGATGCACGCGATCGCCGGCGACCTGCCTGACGTCGTCATCGCCGCCAGTAGCCGGATCGCGCTGGGCGTCCTGCACGCCTGCTCCGACCTCGGCCTGTCGGTGCCCAGCCACCTGTCCGTCGCCGCGCACGGAAACCCCGAATGGTACGAGGTGTTTCCGCCCGGAATCACGTCCTACGCCCCGCCCCTGGCCGAGATGGGGCAGGAGGCGGCGGTGCGGATCCTCGCCAAGATGAAGGCCGGCGCCGAGGACGGCGTCCCCATCACGACGAGACTGAGAGGAGAAGTCCACCACCGTCATTCGATCGGCGGCAGCCTCTCCGCGCCCACTTCGTGACGACTTCCGGTCACCAGCTCGTCTGCGCCAGCACCGCATCCAGCGCCGCGTAGCTCTCGTTCATGCCGCCCTCCATGCCGGACTGCAACATGCCGTCGCGCTCCTCGGGGGTGTGGAACTGACTGACGACAGACAGCTTGGTGCGCCCGTCACCGAGGTCGGTGTAGGTGTTGTTCTCGACGATGACGTGGCCCGGCATGCCGTCCCACTCGAACGTGTACACCAGGCGCTCCTCCGGGGTGATCTCCCTGAATCTGCCCTCGAAACCGTGGGTCTCGCCGTCCGAGTGTTCGACGAAGCGCCAGTGCCCGCCGCGTTCGAATTCCCAGCGTTCGACGTCGAGTTCGTTTCCGCGACCCCACCACTGGGCGAGGAGTTCCGGTCTCGTGAACGCGGCCCACACGCGTTCGCGGGGAGCGTTGAAGATGCGTTCGACGTGGATCTCCCGGTCCGTCGGCGTCGAGACGGTCGCGGTCGTGGAAGTCTGCGAAGTGCTCATGACGTGCCTTCCGTTCGATTGAGAAATTCGTCCAGACGGTCCAGGCGCCCTTCGAGCGACAGCTGGTAGTCGCGGATCCAGGCCACCTCACGCTCGAGGGCATTGGTCCCCAGCATGCAGTACCGCACCCGGCCAYGTTTCTCGGTCACGACCATCCCGGCCTCTTCGAGCAGTCGAACGTGCTTCTTGATGCCGGTGAGAGTCATCTCGAAGAGTTCGGCGAGGTCGCTGATCGAGCAGGCGCCGTCACCGAGCCGGCGGAGAATCCCACGTCGCGTGGGGTCTGCCAGTGCGGCGAACGTAGCGTCGAGAGCCGAATACTGAACCATCCAGTTCAGTGTTGCACCGACCCCCGCCCCGGTCAAGACCGGCGCCGAGGGACCCACGAGCGTTTCGGGCGCTCAGATAAGCTTGGGCCGTGGTCCACCGATGACAGCGTCGCCCGACGAACACGAAGAGGCGATCCGCGATCGCCCGCACAGTCGCGCCACGCCCGCGAGAGCGCGGCGCAATCCGGCACTCGTTCAGGCCGACATCCTCGAGGTCGCGACCGCGGAATTCGCCGAGAAGGGCCTGTCCGGCGCCAGCGTCAACGAGATCGCCGAGAAGACGCAGACCACCAAACGCATGATCTATTACTACTTCGGCGGCAAGGAAGGTCTGTACACCGCCGTCCTCGAGCGCAACTACAAACTCATCCGCGAACTCGAACACGAGGTGGACCTCGAACACGCCGAACCGGTCGATGCGCTGAGGTTGATCGCGCAGTTGACGTTCGACCACCACGACACGCATCGCGCCTACGTCCGCCTCGTCAGCGGAGAAAACATGATGAAAGGCAAGTACATTCGGCAGTCCGACGAGGTGGCCGGACTCGGCATGCCCGTGCTGGCGGTACTCGAGGACGTGCTGCGCCGCGGTCAGGAGGCCGGCGTGTTCCGCCGGGACGTCGAGGCCATCGACGTCCACATGCTCATCAACAGCGTGTCGCTGTTCCGCATCTCCAACCAGTACACGTTCGACGCGCTGTTCCAGCGCGATCTCGCCGCCGACGAGCTCAGGTCGCACCTGCGCACCGTCATCGGTGACGTCACGGTTCGCTACGTCTGCATCTGACGGCCCACAAGCTCCTCCACACACCCTTCGCGCCTGCTGAGAGCGGGTTTGTCGCGCCGTTTGTACCTACTGGACACTTTTTGGCCCGCGAGGTACAAAGCTATTGCGCCCGTCACATCCGGTGCGCTAGATTCAGGGCCTGCGCAGGACGAACTTCCGTTCGCCATACGAACGCCAGTCGGGCGGTGTCATGCACGCACAGAGGAGAGACCGAATGACGACGACTATCGATGCCACGGGCACCGGTCCTCGGACAGACCTGCAGAAGGTCAAACGAGCAGCCACCGCCGCATTTCTCGGCAGCATGCTCGAGTACTACGAGTTCTACATCTACGCCTCCGCAGCCGCCCTGGTCTTCGGCAAGGTCTTCTTCCCCTCGTCCAGCGCGGCCACCGGAACCCTGTTGTCGCTGGCAACGTTCGGCGTCGCGTACATCGCCCGGCCCATCGGAGCGGTCCTGCTGGGACATCTCGGAGACCGCGTCGGACGTAAGAAGATCATGCTGTTCACGCTCGGATTGATGGGCACGGCAACATTTCTCATCGGCTGCCTGCCCGAGTACAAGCACATCGGAATCTGGGCGCCGATCCTCCTCGTCTGCCTCCGCGTGTGTCAGGGAATCTCGGCAGCCGGCGAGCAGTCCGGAGCCAATTCACTGACCCTCGAGCACTCCCCGGAACACCGGCGGGCCTTCTTCACCAGCTGGACCCTCACCGGCACGCAGGCCGGCTTCATCCTTGCCACCCTGGTGTTCCTCTCCGTCGCCACCCTGCCCGAAGACCAGCTTCTCAGCTGGGGATGGCGGATCCCCTTCCTCGCCAGCGCCATCGTCGTCTTCGCCGCGTACATCGCGCGACGCAAGCTGGAGGAGCCGGAGGTCTTCACCGAGAATCGCGAGAACGGCGAACTCGAACGCTTTCCCGTCGCGACACTTCTGCGCACCCACTCGACCGATGTGCTGCGAGTGATTCTCTGCGCGTTCCAGTCGGTCGGCGGCACCATCTTCGCGGTCTTCGGACTCGCGTTCGCGACCAGCGCCGAGGTAGGCATCAGTCGCCCGACCATGCTCTGGGCGGCCGTCGTCGCCAACGTCGTCGCGTTGTTCATGCAGCCGTCGCTCGCCGTCCTCGCCGACCGCATCGGCCGCAAGCCGGTGTTCATCAGCGGCGTCGTCGGTCTCGCGCTGTCGATCTTCCTCTACTTCTGGGCGATCTCCACCGCGAACGTGGTACTCATCTTTGCCGGCGCGATCGTCTTCACCGGAATCTGCTACAGCGCACCGAATGCCATCTTCCCGTCGTTCTACGCGGAGATGTTCAACACGAAGGTGCGATTCTCCGGCATGGCGCTCGGCACCCAGATCGGTTTCGCCTTCGCCGGTTTCGCACCCACCATCGCATGGACCATCGTCGGCGACAGCCGAACGAACTGGATCCCGGTCGCGATCCTGGTGGCGGTCGCATGCCTGATCTCGGCAGCGGCGGCCTCCACCGCACGCGAGACCTACAAGACACCGCTCGCGCAGCTCGGCAAGCCCATCGCCTGACACGTCGCCACCAATCCTTCACACGTTTACGACGACAAGGAAGAACCCATGACCACCACACGCTTGAAAATCGGAATCGTCGGCTGCGGCAAGATCGCCATCAACCACGCCAAGGCTCTGCACGCCATGCCCGAGGTGGAACTGGTCGCCTGCAGTGACACCGACCAGGACAGAGCCAAATCCTTCGGTGCCGCACACGGAATAGCCCACGCCTACGACGACCTCGAGACTTTGCTCGGCAGTGGTCTCGACGCCGTCACCATCTGCACTCCGCACCCGACCCACGAAGCGATCGTCCTCGCGGCCGCCGAACACGGACTGCACGTACTGTGCGAGAAGCCGATCGCAATCACGCTCGACGAAGCCGACCGCATGGTCGAGGCGACGGCCACCGCGGGGGTGAAGTTCGGCGTACTGTTCCAGCGCCGATTCTGGCCTGCCGCTCAGCGCATCCGAGCCGCCATCGATGCCGGCGCGCTCGGCGGCGAACCCATCGTCGCCACCTGCACCGTGCGACTCGGCCGCGACCGCGAGTACTACACCTCCGACCCGTGGCGCGGCCGCTGGGACACCGACGGTGGAGGTGTGCTGATGACTCAGGCCATTCACTACATCGACCTGCTGCAGTGGTTCATGGGCGACGCCGTCGAGGTGAGTGGACATATCGACACCCTGGTGCACGGCGACTACATCGAGGTGGAGGACACGGTCGCAGCCACCGTGAAGTTCTCGTCCGGCGGACTCGCCACCATCACCGCCGGCACGACTTTCACACCCGGTCTGGGCACCCAGATCGTGGTCGGTGGACGCAACGGGCGCACCGTGAGCCTGACGGAATTTCCCGAGGGGATGCCGGCGGTCAACGACATCTGGACAGTCGAGGGCGAGGAGGAGTACCTGCAGATGCACTCGACGGACATCGAATCGGATCCGCCGCTCTCGCAGATCCATGTCGGTCTCGCGCCGTTCCATCAGATGCAGATCGAGGACTTCGTCCACGCCATCGTCGAGGACCGCGCGCCCGCGGTCTCCGGACGCGACGCGCGTCGCGCGCTCGAGATCGTCCTCGCCATCTATGAATCCTCCCGGACCGGGCAACCCGTCTCACTCACCTCGGGCGCCCTCGCCGGACTGCAGTAACTGCACCGCAACCTTTTTCACTCCGTCAGGCGAGGACGACACGATGCATTCACCGACCTTCCTGGTCGTCAACGGACCGAACCTCAACATGCTCGGGACGAGGCAGCCCGAACATTACGGTCACCACACCCTCGACGACGTCCGCATAATGTGCGAGCGGACCGCCGAACCACTGAACGTCGAATTGACGTTCTTCCAGTCGAATCACGAAGGCGCGGTGATCGACCGCATCCATCAGGCCCGGGGATCCGCACACGCCATCGTGATCAACCCCGGCGCGTGGACCCATACGTCCGTGGCCCTTCGCGACGCGTTGGTGGTCCCGGAGATCCCGATCGTCGAGGTGCACATCAGCAACATTCACGCCCGCGAGGAGTTCCGTCATCGCTCCTTCGTCTCGCCGATCGCGAGTGCCGTCATCGCCGGTGCCGGGATCTCCGGGTACAAGTTCGCGATCCAGCATCTCGCGGCCGTGCTGGCCCCGGCAGAAGGGTACGCGATCCGGCCATGACCGACAGACCACTGCTGTCACTCTCGCCGCTCACTGCCGTCGACGCCTCACCACCGGACCTGGTGGCCGCGGCCGCCGACGCCGGCTTCGACTGTGTGGGAATCCGGGCGAGAGCGGCCGCCACCGACACTCAATGGCCGATGCTCGACAACGGCCCGATGGTACGGGAGACGCGCCGCCGCGCCGACGATCTGGGCATCGAGATCCTGGACGTCGAGGTCCTGCGGATCACCGGCACAGACGACGTGGAGGCCGCTCTGCGGGTACTCGACGCGGCGTCGACGCTGCGTGCGAGCTATGTGCTGGTGAACGGCAACGACCCGGAGCCCACCCGGCAGGCCGATACCTTCGCACACCTGTGCCGTGAGGCGGAGCAACGAGGTGTGTCGCTGGCGTTGGAGTTCATGGCGTTCAGCCGGATCCGGACCCTCGGCGACGCCACCGCCGTTCTGACGCACGCTGCCAGTCCCGCCGCGGTGCTCGTCGTGGACGCGCTGCACCTGGCTCGGACCGGCAGCACAGTCGACGAGGTCCGGGCTGTTCCCGACCGCTGGCTGTCGTACGCTCAGCTGTGCGACGCCCCGAGCGCGGCGCCGGCCGATCACGCCGGACTGATCACCGAAGCGCGCACCGACCGGCTGCTGCCCGGCGAGGGTGAACTCCCGTTGCACGACTTGGTCGGTGCCCTTCCCGCCGGCACCGTCTTCTCCGTGGAGGCCCCGGTCCTCGCTCACACTGGGTGGGCGGTCGGCGACCGCGCCGAGTATGCGTACCGGGCCCTGCGCGACACGGTGTCCGCGGCGTAGGCCCGGCCGGCGACGGCGCCCGCGGCATCTCGGCGCCGGTACGGATCGGTAACGAATCCGGACGACCCGCCTGTCGCCGCCCTGGGCATCTCGCGGGCGCCGTTAGCGTCAGAGCCGTCGGCACACGTCCGCACACCCAGGGGGCGCAGATGGAAACACGCGTCTTTCCTCGCCGCCCGGCGATCGTGGTGGCGCTCGCGGTGTGCGCGACGTTGGCCGTCGTCGCGGTGCTCGGCACCGTCGACCCGTGGACGCCGAAGATCGGACTGTTCACCGGCGGCGCCGATCTGCACGTCTACCGCGACGGTGGCTGGCGGGTTCTGCACGGCCTGCCGCTGTACAGCGGACCCGTCGCGCTGGGGTTGCTCTACACCTACACGCCGTTCTCCGCGATCGTGTTCGTGCCGCTCGAACGCATACCCTGCGCGTACGTCGACAACCTGTGGATGGCGTTCAACCTGGGTGTGCTGGCGGGCTGCATCCTCCTGTGCTGGCGCATCCTCGGGTACCGGATCACCCCGCACCTGCTGCTGGTCACCGCGCTGACGACGGTGACCTGCACCTTCGTCGAACCGGTGCGGACGACGCTGTTCTACGGCCAGGTCAATCTGGTGCTGATGCTGTGGGTGCTCTGGGACTTCTCCCGGCCGGAGCGCAGCGTGCTGCGCGGGGTGGGTATCGGGCTGGGCGCGGCCGTCAAACTGACCCCCGGCTTCTTCGTCGTCCAGCTCCTCGCCCTGCGCCAGTGGCGGGCGGCCGCGGCCGCGACGTCCGTCTTCGCGGGCACGGTGGCGTTCGCCTGGGTGATCGTGCCCGACGACTCCCGCCGGTACTGGACCAGCACGTTCTTCGACTCCACCCGCATCGCCGACGACGCGCACCCGTCCAACCAATCGTTGCGGGGAACACTGACCCGGCTCACGGACGGGCAGGCACCGCCGTGGCTGTGGCTGATCCTCGCGGGAGCCGTCGCCGTCGTCGGCCTCGTCGTGTCGGTGCGCCTGTACGAACGCGGCGAACGGTTGCTGTCGGTGGTGCTCGGCGGGCTCACCGCCGCCGTGGTGTCGCCGTTTTCGTGGAGCCATCACTGGGTGTGGCTGGTGCCGCTGATGGTCTACCTGATGCACCGCGCGGTCTCGGACACCGGACGGTGGTGGTTCGCGTTCGCCGCACTGTTCGCGTCGACGGCGGCGTGGCCGTACTGGTGGAGCCCGGACTTCGCCGTCGTCGGACTGTTCCTGTTTCCACCGTCGTGGCCGGTCGCGTTCGGGCTGCAGAACATCTACGTGCTCGTGTACGTCCCGGTCCTCGTCTCGGCGATCCGGATGGTCACCCGGCGCACCCGGCATCGGCCGATCCTCACCTTGGTCGTGACGTACCCGCCGGCACCGGAACCGTCGGAGATGTCGCTGCGAAGCGCGTGACGGCACCGCCTTTCCGCGCCCCTCGACGCACCGTCCGGAATACCCTGGCAAGTGCACGCACCGTGCACCGCCTGGACTCTGCACCCCCGGAATCGAACTGCCATGACCGAGCGCCCGCCGAGTGATTCGACGGTCGCGACTGGGCCGCCCACCGAACTGGGCGAGGAAACTCAGCTGCCGCCGTCGACGACGTCGGGCGCCGAACCGGTGTTCGTCGTCGACAGTGGCGTCGAACGCCTCGTCGCGGATTGGGAGTCGTCGGGTTCGCCGGCCGAACTCACCGAGTACCTGCCCGATACCGCTGCGATCCGGCGGGCGGCGCTGATCGAGTTGATCAAGGTGGACCTCGAGTATCGGTGGCTGCGGTCGGGCTGCCCGAAACGCATCCCGGAGTACTGCCTCGAATTCCCGGAGTTGCTGGCCGAACCGTTGCCGCCGGAACTCGTCTACCTGGAGTACCGGGTCCGCAGTCGGAGCGGCGCCRACGTCGATCCCGAGGAGTACGTCGCCGAGTACCCGCAGCAGGCGGACCGGTTCGAGACCCTGCTCGAAGACGACCTGCGCATGGACCGGCGCTCGGCGAGCGCGGCACTCGGCCCGGACGACGACTTCGACGTCGGCGGGCGCCTCGACGATTTCGATCTGATGATGGAGCTGGGCCACGGCGCGTTCGCGCGGGTGTTCCTCGCCCGGCAGCGGTCGATGCAGCGGTGGGTGGCGCTGAAGATCTCCCGCAACATCGGCAACGAGCCGCAGACCCTCGCGCAGCTCGACCACCCGTACATCGTCCGCGTCTACGACCAGCGGGTGCTGGAGGATCGCCGCCTGCGGGTGCTGTTCATGGAGTACGTCCCCGGTGGCACGCTCCTCGACGTGGTGCGGCTGGTCCGCAAGACCCCACCCGAGCAACGCTCCGGACAGTTGCTGCTCGATTCGGTGGACCGCGTCCTCGAGGCGCGGGGCGAGATCCGGCCCGAGTACTCGAGTGTGCGGGACGAGATCGCCGCGCTGTCGTGGCCGGAAACCGTCGCCTGGATCGGTCTGCGGCTCGCCGACGCACTCGACTACGCGCGGGCGCACGGCGTCCTGCACCGCGACATCAAACCCGCGAACGTGCTGCTGGGCCTGGAGGGCATCCCGAAGCTGGCCGATTTCAACGTCAGTTCGAGCGACAGCGTCGAGAATCGCGGCGCCGGCGGATTCATCGGCGGCTCCGTCGCCTACATGTCGCCCGAACAGTTGGAGGTGATCGACCCGGACATCCGCCGGACCGCCTCCGACCTCGACACCCGCAGCGACATCTTCGCGCTGGGGGTCATGCTGTGGGAACTGCTGACCGGGGCGCGGCCGTTCCCGGACGACGACGGGACCGCGTCGCCGCCGTCGCCGCAGGTACTTCTCGAGTCACGTCGCCGGGGCGTCGACCCGGAGCGGTCCGCGCTCCCCGAGGACTGTCCGGCCGCGATGCGGCGGATCCTGGTGAAATCCCTCGCGCCCGACCGGGACGACCGGTGGTCGAGTGGCCGGAAGCTGACGCGTCAGTTCGCGCTCTGCCTCGACCCGCACGCCCGCGATCTCGTCGACCCGGCGCCGGGAAGCGTCCGGTCGAGGATGTGGCGGTGGGCGCTGCCCATCGTGCTCGCCGCGGTCGGCATCCCGAATCTGCTGGCTGCGGGATACAACTACTACTACAACAAGGTGCTCATCATCGCGACGCTGCCCGCCGAGGCGCAGCAGGATCTGGAGTTCGTCCACCTGGTGATCGGCGGAATCGCGTTTCCGCTGGGCGCGGTTCTCATCGTCTACTGGTGTCGGCTGTCGCTGACGGTGCCGCGTGGTCTCCGCAACGGCCGAACCTACAGTTCCGAGGTGCTGGAGAAGGCACGGGCCACGACGCTGGCGCTCGGACATCGGGCGGTGGTGGTCAGCTTCGGGCTGTGGGTCGTCGCCGGGGTCGCCTACCCGATCGCCCTGGAACTCACGGCCGGCGGCATCCCGCTGCGCGCGTACACGCAACTCCTCGCGTCCCTCGCCGTGTGCGGGGCGGTCGCCCTCGCCTACCCGTTCTTCATCCTCACCTTCTACGCGGTGCGGTGCCTCTGCCCGATCCTGCTGTCGCACGGCGAGTTGCGCGGAAGCGACGGCCGCAACATCCGGGCCCTCGGCCGGGGCATGCCGCGGTACCTCGCCGTCGCCGCGGCCGTCCCGCTGATCGGGGTCGCCGGGCTCAGCTTCGTCGGCGGGAGCACTGGCGATGCCGTGAACGCGACGGTCCGCGCGCTGTGCCTGGGCGGGATCTTCGCCTTCATCGCCGTGTACCAGCTGTTCCGAAGGATCGAGAGCGATCTGCGCGCACTCGCGCGGGTCGTGTCGCTGGAGGTGCCGGGATCTCCGACCCATCGGCGTCGGTAGGAGCGGCCGGGTGGAAAGAGAAGGCCCCTGGTGCTGCCGGGTCGGGGTCCGACAGCACCATGGGCTCAACAAGTATTTCTCCCGAAGCCCCCTCCGCGTTACACCCCGTGTGTCGCGGTCCCGGCGAGGCCGCCCATCGTCATGTCGTAGAGGGCCGTGGCCAGCTGGTTTCGCCGGTCGCGCAGGTCCCGGCGAAGGTACTCGAGGCCCACCTCCCGATAGCTGACGGTGAGCACCAGGAGCAGCGCGTCGAGGTCGACACCCGGGCCGATCGCGGACGGATTCAACGTCACATACGTACGCAACAGGTCGCGGCATCGTTCCTCGATCCGGACCGAACGGTGAGCCGCCAGCGACAGGTGCGGGGCATCGTTGAGCAGCGAACCGAGGACGTCGCGGTACTCGTCCAGGACGGCGAGGAATTGGGTCTGCAGGGCGGCGTCCTTCAGGAACGTGCCCTCCGCGACCGACTGCTCGAGCTGCGCCCCGAACGCTGCCGTGGTTTCCTCCATGATCCGGTCCATCAGGACGTCGATGATCTCGTCCTTGTTCGCGAAGTACTGATACACCGATCCCTTCGAGATGCCCGCCGCTTCCGCGATCGCATTCGTGCTGCAGCCGGTGTACCCCTTCGCCCGCAAAACCTGACCAGTTGCCGACAGGATGCGTGCGACCGTCGCCTGCGAACGCTGCTGGGAGGGGTCTTTCCGCTGTCCAGTGCCCATTCGCGCAGCCTTCCCGTCTGTCACACAATGCGACTTGTACCCGTCCGATTCGGTGGAGTGAACTGTAACTCACAGCAACTCGAGCGGGGCTGAGGCACCAGGAAGCCCCTCTCGACGACCGAATCGAGTACCTCGAAAATGACAGAAACCCAGTCTCGGGAATCCGCCCCCGGCTTCTCCGAAGTCACGCCGCCGCGACGCTTCGACATGGACTCCGAGTGGGGTCGCCGCTCGATGCGGACGCTGTCGCGGTTCGTGCACGGCGATCCGACGCCCACCGCGGCGGAGCGGGAACTCCACGCCCGGGCGGTCGTCAGCCAGGACGAGATCGGTGCCGCGCTGGCGCGGGCGGTGCTCGTCGACAAGACCGTGACGATGGCCCAGTTCTCCCGGGCACTCTCCGACGGCATCGGCAGCGTGCCCGACCCCGCGCCGGCACTGGTCGCCTTCTTCGACGCGGTGGACCACCGGCCGTCGTGGGTCGACGACCGTCGCCTCGACCGCGGGGCCGCGGTCTGCCTGCGCAGCGGGATGACCGGACTCGACCTCCTCGCGACCGGTTCGCTGATGAACGGCTACCGCAGCGCCGCCACCTCCCGCCAACTCGTGGCCACCGGCAGGCTCGTCGGGGACGGCGCCGGTCAGCGGGTCGCCGAGACGGTGCGGTGGTGGTACGAGTGCGTCCTCCCGGGTGGCCTGGAGCGTGACCGCCGCGGCTGGCAACTGTCGGTCCACGTCCGGTTGATGCACGCGTTCGTCAATCTGACGCTGCTGCAGGACGAGGACTGGGACGTGTCCGACTGGGGCATGCCGATCAACCAGTCGGATCAGGCGGGGACGCTCGCGCTCTTCTCGACGACGTTCCTCGTCGGCCTCCGCTCGCTGGGGGTGTGGGTCTCCGCCGACGAGGGCGCGGACGTCATGCACCTGTGGCGGTACATCGGATGGCTGATGGGCATCGACGACCAGTGGCTGGTCGACGACGAGAACACCGGACGCCGCACCATATGCCAGATCGGGATGTTCGCTCCCGGACCCGACGACAACTCCCGGGTGCTGGCCGACTCACTGCAGAAGTCGTGGGCCGGCTTCCACTACCCGCACGCGGAGGCCCTGCGACGCCGACTCAACCGCCAGCGCCTGCTCAGCATCCAGCGGATGTTCTCCGGCAAGAGGGGCATGCGGGAACTCGGACTGCCGGTCGTGCCTGCCTGGTTCGTTCCGCTGGCACTCGCAGGGAACGGGACGATGCACGGTGCGGCGCGGGTGAGTCCGGCCATCCGGGACCGCGTCGGCCGCCGCTCCCGGCGGCGAGTGGAGGCGTGGCTCGCCGCGAACGAGACGCCGTCGACGGCTCAGCGACGCTCGTAGATACCGCGCACGTACGCCGCCTGCCCGGCGTGCTGAAGATCGTCGGAGACGACGCTGACCAAGCGGACCCCGAGAGTGACCGGCGGATCCCAATTCTCGTCGACGATCCGGTCGAGGTCGTCCGTGCCGATCGTCTGGACGTAATCGACGGTGCGGTCGTGGACGGCGTCGTGGTACTCGCGCAGCAGTTCGGCCCCGGTGCGCACCTTCGCCACCTCGTCCGAAGACTGCCCGTAACCGATGTCGGTGACCCGGAACGGGAGGTCGAAGCGCTCCACCCACCCGCCGGACGTCCACACCTGCTCGGTCCCCGCGACTCCGGCGACGTGATCGTCCTGCACCCGCGTGAGATGCCAGATCAGCCAGGCGATGGTGTTCGCGTCCGAGTCCACACGGAACGTGAGGGCGTCGGCCGGCAGATCGGCCAGCGTCGAATGCACGGCCTCCTGAATGCGATCGAAGGCGTCGGTCAACAGCGCGCTATGGTCCACGATCTTCCTTTCGTCGTGTTCACATCACGTTCCACTATGACCCCAGGCGGACCCGTTCGGCATGCCTCTGGACGTTCTCGTCCGGCTCCGGCGCCGACGCAAGCGTGCTCGGCCACCAGATCTTCTGCCCGATGTCGACGGTGAGGGCGGGCACCAGGAGCGACCGCACGAGGAGCGCGTCGAGGAGCACACCGAACGCGACGATGAAAGCGATCTGCGCGAGAAAGATCAGCGGAATGACGGCGAGCGCCGAGAAGGTCGCCGCCAGAACCACTCCCGCCGACGTGATCACGCCGCCGGTGACGGTCAGACCGCGCAGAGCTCCACGCCGGGTGCCGATGCGCCGGGCCTCTTCCCGGACCCGGGTCATGAGGAAGATGTTGTAGTCGATTCCGAGGGCGACTAGGAACACGAACGCGAACAGCGGGACGACGGGATCGGCGCCCGGGAATCCGAAGACGTGCTCGAAGACGAGGGACGAGATACCCAGTGTCGCAGCGAAGGACAGCACGACCGTCCCCATCAGCAGCAGCGGCGCGAGCAGTGAACGCAGCAGCAGGCACAGGATCGCGAACACCACGAGGATCACGACGGGGATGATCAGGGTGCGGTCCCGGGTCGACGTCGTCTTGGTATCGAAGTCCGTGGCGGTGGCGCCGCCGACGAGGGCGTCGGCACCGCCGATCGGGTGGACGGCGTCACGCAGGCGGACGATGGTGTCCTCGGCTGCGGCCGAATCGGCCGGATCGGTCAGGGTCGCTTCGATCGCCACGCGGCCGTCCACCACCAGTGGGTCCTGCGTGCCGGGTGCGGTCAGCACGGTGAGGTCGCCGACGCCGTCGACCCGGCCGGCGTCGAGTACCGCATCGAGTGCGCCCTCGTTCGCGATGATCACCGCCGGCGAACCGGAACCGGCGTCGAAGTGGTCGCCGAGGATCTGCTGGCCCGCAACGGAGTCGACCTCGAGCAGGAACGTCTCGGACTCCGCGACGCCGCTCGCCTTGAACTGAGGAAGCAGGAGCGCGAAGAGCACCAGCACCAAGCTGGACGCCACCCAGAATCGGCGCGGATGTGCGCCGATCCGCGCGGCGAGCGCGGCCCAGAACTTGTGGTCGGCGGCCTCGTCCTTCTCGGCATGATGCGCGTCGAAGGCGGGCCTGCTCGGCCAGTACGCCGCGCGGCCGAGGAGCACGAGCACCGCGGGGAGATACGTCATGGAGGCGACGAACGATGCCGCGATGCCGATGGCGGCGACCGGTCCGAGACCGCGGTTGGAGTTGAGATCGGACAGCAGCAGGCAGAGCACGCCGGCGATGACGGTGCCCGCGGAGGCGGCGACCGGTTCGAGTGTCGCCCGCCAGGCGGTCCGCATGGCGCGGTACTTGTCCTGCTCGATTCGCAGTTCCTCGCGGTAGCGGGACACGAGTAGCAGGGCGTAGTCGGTGGCGGCGCCGAACACCAGGATGAACAGGATCCCCTGGCTCTGACCGTTCAGCGCGATCACGCCGGCGTCGGCGAGCAGATAGACGAGCAGACTCGACAGTCCCAGCGCGAAGACGGCGGACGTGATCACCGCGAACGGGAGGATCGGGCTGCGGTAGACGACGATGAGGATGAGGATCACGACGACACCCGCCACCAGGAGCAGCAGTCCGTCGATTCCCGCGAACGCCGACGACAGATCCGCCACCTGACCGGCGGGCCCGGTGACGAGGACGGTGAGACCGTCCGGTGCGGCACCGAGCGCGTCCCGGAGTTCGGTGACACTGTCGCCGACCTCCCCTGTGCTGTCGATGGGCACGAACATCTCCAGCGCCCGACCGTCAGCGGACGGGATCGGCGGCGACACCTCCTCACCGAATCCCTCCGAACCGGCGAAGGCGGCCGCGGTGCCCGAGAGGAATTCGGTGTCGGCGGCGGTGATCCCCGACGTCCGTTCGGCGACGACGATCGCGGGCACGAACCGGGTGTCGGTGAAGCCCTTCTGCAGGGCGGACACCTCGGTGGCCTCGGCCGACGCGGGCAGGAACGACGTGCTGTCGTTCTGCTGAACCGTGGACAATTTGCCGGCGAACGGCCCACCGAACCCGCCGACGGCGAGCCAGACGATCACCAGCACGGCTGGCAGAATCCACCGCAGGCGACGAACCGGGCGTGGGCGGGCAGTTGTGGTCACGTGCTCTCCAATGCTGGACGGTTCGACGACCGGATGTCCGGATTGCGACGATCCTATTTTGTTCAGCCTGCTGAGCAAATTGCAAATGGAGGCGAAGAAATGACGAGCGACGGCATGGATCAGTGGCCCACCGGACGGCTGTTGTCCACGGCTGCGCGCCTGGTCGAGCACTCGTGGGAGGACATTCTCCGGTCGCAGAACATGACCCACGCGGGACTGATCTGCCTGCACACGATCGCCGGCCGGCCGGCCTCGCAACGCGACATCGCGAAGGCCTCGCGGGTGACGGATCAGACCATCAGCCGCACCATCGACCGCCTCGAGCGGGGCGGGTACGTCACCCGGGAGACCGATCCGAACGACGAGCGCCGCAAACGGGTCGCGATCACCGAGCCGGGACGCGCGATCTACCAGCACCTGCTGACCCTGGAGAAGGAGGACGCGGCCCTCACCGCCGCCGTCGGCGACGTGGGGCCGCTGCGCGAACAGCTCCTCCATCTCGTCCGGTCGCTGGGACTTCCGCCCCGGGACGAGGACTGATCCTGCCGCGGGCCCGTCACACATTCGCAGGCAGGGCGATGACGACCTCCTGCTCGTTCCCCGGCAGATAGTGAACCGTCACCACCCTGCCGACCTGGACGTGCCCGACGGTGCGCGGCGGCATGAACTTCTCGACGCGGGTGGTGAACGTCGTGCCGTCGGGCCGGGTGACCGCCAGCCCGAGTTCCACCTTCGAATTCCCGTTGCGGATCTCCCCGGGCACACTGAGCGACTGCACCACCGCCTGCGCGGGAATGCCGCGAGCCGCGATGTCGAGCTTGGCCGGGGTGGTGACACCCTGCCGAATCATGGATCGGTTCAACGCGTCCTGCGCCGACGTCACGTCACCCGAGCGGTCGATCTCGACCTTGTCGGTGCGGCCCGCAAGGTAGCGGACGGGGAGCACGACACCCGGACGGAGAAGCGCCAACTCGGTCAGCGGCACGATCATCCTGGCGTGCGACTCGAACATCTTGCCGTCGTCGCCCTCCACGGCGAGGTCGATCCGCACTTCCGGTTGGTCGTTGAGAGTCATGCCCGTCTGCTGCACCGACCGCACCGTTCCGATCCCGACGGCTCCGTTGCGGAACGCGGCACTGTTGCGCCCCGTGAACGCCGCCAGCACGCTGTCGCCGGTGACGGCGAAACACACCACGACCACGCTGACCGCGACGATCGGCCAGATCATCTGCGGGCCGACCCACGACAGCGCGTCGATTCCGTAGTTCGTCCGGCCCCGATCGCCGAGGCCGTACCAGAGGTAGTAGCCGACCGAGCCGACGAGAAACACCAGGGCGGCGGTACGCACGATCTTCTTCACGAGGTGTCCTTTCCGTGCCTGAACTGGGGGGAGGTGGGACGCGCGCGAACTCGAGGTGGCTCCGCGCGCGTCCCGGGGTGGGCCGGGGCTCAGCCGCCCACGACGGTCGAGCATGCGAACGTGATGTCGAACTTCGCCGAACTCGGCGCGGTCGGGTTGCTCATGTCGGGCGCCCCGACGCCCTCGCCGGTGACCGTGTAGGTGTCGCCGTCCTTGACGACCTTCGCGGAGCCGCCCGGCATGCCCTGCCCGAAGCCGAGTGCGTACGGGAGGCCGTTCGACCCGCCCTTGCTGCCGGCGATCCCGACCGCCTGCACGGTGTCGGTGCCGGTGATCGTCGCGGAGACCGCCAGGTCGCCGTACGTCGCGTTGCCGGTGTCCGCCAGCGCCAGGGCCAGGGTGTCGCCCTGCTTGGCGCAGGTCGCGTCGAAGTTCGCGTCCAGCGCCTTGCCGTCGACCGCGGCCGCCGACGCACCCGCCGGGGCCTGCTCGGAGCTTCCGCCGCCGGAGTTGTCGCCGGTGTCGCTGCAGCCCGAGACGAGCAGGGCGACGGCGGCCGCCGCGACGATGCCTGCGGTGTAGACGCGCTTCTGAGTCCGAACGATCTTGTTCATGATCCGTCCTTCACGTTTCGTGAGGGGCGCTCGGCGCCCGTCGTCGATTCCTTCGGCTCGCGGACTGGAGCCGATGTGAGAAAGGTAAGAACTTCTCGCGCCCTACCGATCCCAGATTTCTCGCTGCGTCGGCGGGCCGCGCCTGCGGTAACCTGCTCGAATGCGGACGGGACCGAGGGGCTCAGCGGCTGCTCGGCGACCGCGGGCGATGGTCCTCGACGAGGTGTGGCGCGAACTGGAAGGCGTCGAACCGCTCAGCGGGCCCGACGGCGGACCCCTGAGCCGCACGGTGAAACTGATCCTCGATCCGCTGGTCATCCGCCCGGTACAGAACCCGCTGTGCGCCGGTCCGATCGTCACCGCCGACGCGGCGCAGCTGCTCGCCACCCGGGTGCACGCCTCCGCCGACGTACTGCGGGCCACCGCGGCCTGGTTCACGCTGCTCAAACGGGTCCGCCGGGCGCTGCGCATCACGGACGGCAACCCGCAGGACCTGTACTTCCAGCGGTGTTTCGAACTCGCGACCGGTTCGGGTGCACCCGACCCGCTCCGCGACGGGTCCGTCGCCGAGGCCACGCTGCGCGACGTGCACGAGGTCGCCGCCGGCCGCACCACACAGGCGTTGAAGGCCCACGTCACCGACCCGGCGCGGGCGCGGGAACTGAGCGCCCTCATCGACCTCGCGTGGGGGCGGCGACCGCTGTCGGGCGCCGCGACGGGCGACCACGCCGACGCTGTGGCCGCGGTCCTCGACGCCTGTCCCGGCGCGCGTCTCGAGGAGGACGGTGACGACGGACGGCACGCCCTCGACGAGCTGATCGCCGGCCACGCGGGGACTCACCACGGGATTGCGTTGTGGACGATCGAGGTCTCGGCTCACCGGTTCGGCCTGACGGTGCATCCCGTCCCCGGACCGCCACACCTCGGAACCTCGGCGTCCACCTCGGCGCTCGGGCTCCCCTTCGACCGCTCCGTCCACGAACGCGTCTTCACGGTGCTCCGCGCGTCGACCGACCGTGCGGAGCTACCGCCGATACACGAACTGGTGACCACCGAGATCGCCCGAAGTTGCTCGCCCTGGGCACTTCTCGACGAATCGTTGCGGGTCGCGGCGACGACGGGTGCCGCACTCGCGACCGGTCTCCGCCCGATCGGGACGGCACCCGCTCCCACGACCACGGACACGACCGCCGTCCGGGTGATCAACGGTCGCTGGCAACGCGAGGCGTACGTCCTGCAGGCGCGCCGCCTCACCGTGAACGCCGACGCGGCGACGCTGTCCGACACGAATCCGCTGGCGGCCATCGCCGCCGAACTCCGCGAGCCGTGGCGGCCCTACCTCCGCCGCCTGTGGGTCCGCCTGCACGGCCGCGACGTCCGAGAGTTCTCCGTCCACGAACCAGGCGAACTGTGGGATCTCCTGGACGGTGTGGCTCGGTCGGTCATCCTCGACCACCGGATGCGGGTCAAGCAGGCGCTCAGCGCAATTCCGCTCGCGGATGCGGCGGATGCTCCCGAATCGAGGGCGAGTTGACCACCGGCACCGTGCGGATCGACCGCGTCGCCGACGGGGTCTGGATCATCGCCCCAGAGAACGCACCGAGCGTCCTCGACGACGCAGCGGGCATCGACGTGACGGTGCTGGAGGTGCTCGGCGGGCACCTGTCGTGGAGTGTGTTCGCCGAACACACCGTCCCGGTCGCGGTGATCGACGACGTCGACTCGGCGCAGAACTGGGTGTGGGCGGTGTTCGGCGAGGAGGTGGCACTCGCCGTGGCCGAGGGCGAGACCGGGAGCGAGGTCACGGTCGAACCGGCCCGGCCGCGGGTGGCCGTCGGCGCCCGACGCCTCGCGTTCGCGCACTGGGCGGCGCGGTGGTGGCCGACGTCGACGGTCGACGCCATCCCGGCGCTCGACGCGGGGCTGTTGAACCGCGAGATCGCGACACTCGTCGAGGACTGCGATCTGCTCGTCGACGGGGACGACGCGCTCGCGCCGGAAGGACCCACGCTCTCCGACCGTCCCGGGCGGGCCGACGACTACGCGCTCGCCGCAGGCGCCGCGACCGCGACGCGGCCGGGCACCCTCGTGCTGACGCGAGGCATCACGGGATCCGACTGGCGCCGGTACCCTCCCGGTCTCGTCGACTGTTCCGAAGGCGCGGTGTCGTGGGAGGTGGTGCGCACCTCCGGGAACACCGCCGTGCGCGTCAGTATCGTTGCGGCACCGTATGTCTCCGAACCCGTGCCGGATCATGTCCGCCCCCGCGCCCTGATCGGCACCGCCTCCTGCGCCGTCGACGTCGCGCTGCGACTGTCGGGAGACGTCTGGTTCGGCGAGTCGGCCGCACCACCCGGTGCGGAAGCGGGAGTGTCTGTGGTCGTGTATCTGCCCGGGTTCGGCGTGAACGGTGTCGCGGACGTCGGCGGTCCGGACGTCCGGGAGCGGGTTCGGGCCCTGGCCCGTCTGCGGCTGCGGCGGGCCGCGGAGCCGACTCCGGAAAACGCACCCGACGCGCCGCTGCTCGCCGAGATAGACGCGGCCGCCTCGGATTCGGACTTCTGACATGGACGACCAGACGGGCCGCGACCTTCTTGCCGCGGGAGCCGCGGCCTATGCGCGGGGCGACGTCGCCGAGGCGCTCCGGACGTTCGAGCAGGTCGCCGCCGCGGCCACCGGCGATCTCCGGACGAGCGCGATCATCAATGCGGCCAGCATGTCCGACGAACTGGGCGAGCACGCGAAGGCCGTCGACCTGTACCGGGAGGCCCTCGCGGTGATGCCTGCCGACGCGATCCGGATGCGTCCGGCGGCGCTGGTCAACCTGTCACAGGCACTGCAGCACATCGGTGATCTCGACGGCGCCCAGGGCGCGCTCGAGCAGGCGCGGGAACTGCTCGCGGCCGGCGGCGAAGACCAGGGTGACCTGCGGGTCGCGTGTCTATTGTCGCTCACCGCGGTCGCGATGCATCGGCAGCAGTGGGCGCACGCGGCCGACGTGGCCACCGAGTCCCTCGACGCGGCAGTCCGTTTCGCCCCGGGGCTCGCGGGCCATCCGTTGATGAACCTCGCTGCCATCCATTTCGAGACCGGGCGTTTCGATCTCTCCGACGACTTCGCCGGGCAGGCGCTCGCCGCATTCGAGACGGCGGGCGACGTCAACGCGGTCGCCGAGACGCAGCAGAACCTGGGCATCATGCGTGTCCGCACGGGTCGCCTCGACGATGCGGAACCGCTGCTGCTGTCGAGTCAGTCGTATTTCGAGCGGGCCGGGATCGGCCACCGGGCGGGAATCGGATCGAAGGTGCTGGCATTTCTCGCCGAGGGCCGCGGCGACACCGCACGCGCGGCGGCGCTCTACCGCCGCAGCCTCGACTACTTCCGGGGGTCCGGAGCGGTGCTCGACGTCGCGGACGTCGAGACGCGCCTCGCCACCGTCGCCTTCACCGAGGGCCGACCGGGCGAGGGCGAGAGACTGCTCGCCGCCGCGTTCGCCACGTACCGCGAACTGGGTCTCGGACTGCACTGCGCGCAGGTCGACTTCTGGCACGCGACCCTCCTCGAATCCGTGCCGACCGCCGCCGGCACACCGGACGATGCGGCGCAGACACGGGCCACCGCGCTCGCCGTGCCCGCGGCGATCGCCATCGACGCCGTGCGATACACACTCCCGAACGGCCGACAGCGCGAGCAGTGGAACCGCGAGATCGCCGACCCGGCGATGCAATTGGCGTTCCGTCTCGCCTACGCCTCCGGCGACGCCCGGTTGGTCGCCGATCTCGTCGAGGCGCAGTGCGCGGGGACGACGGTGGACATCGGCCGGGCAGGGCACGGCACCGCGGCGCGACTGCCCCTGCAGTTGCCCGACCCTCCCCCGGTCGGCGCCGCCGACACCGACGGCTCCTTCCTGCTCGGCGCCGCACTGGCGGGAGTCGCGGCCGGCGCCGGCCTGCCGGTGCCCCTCCCCCCGCGGCTCGCCGTGACGTCGGACGGACGGATCGTGCTGGGCTCCTCGATCGCGGCCGCCGAGAAGCGCTATGGGCGCGAGGTCCGCGACCACCGCGTGGTGCCGGCCTGGTGATCCCACTTTCCCTTCCCTGCGAGGTGATTCAGGGCCGAAGGGTGTCACGGTGGTCACACCGCACGTCCGGTGACCGCCCCGGGACGTGTGGGTGAATGTCCACGCTGACCTGCGAAGTGTCCGATTCGACGGCCATTGATAGCCCCATCCAATCTATGGAATAGGTCTCATAGATTGGACCTATTCCAATCTGCTGGATAGCCTCGTCGCTGTCGGCTTCCAGTCTTACGAATAGAGGTTCCAATGGCCCTGATCAACACGCAGATCAAGCCCTTCGCGGCGTCCGCTTTCAAGGACGGCGCGTTCATCACCGTGTCCGCGGACGACATCAAGGACAAGTGGGCTGTCTTCTACTTCTACCCGGCCGACTTCACCTTCGTCTGCCCGACCGAGCTCGGCGACCTCGCCGATCACCACGAGGAACTGCAGCGTCTCGGCGTCGAGGTCTTCTCGGTGTCCACCGACACCCACTTCACGCACAAGGCGTGGCACGGATCGTCCGACACCATCGGCAAGATCAAGTACGCCATGATCGGTGACCCGACGCAGGAGATCAGCAAGAACTTCGAGGTGCTGCGCGAGAACGAGGGACTGGCCGATCGCGGCACCTTCCTCGTCGACCCCGACGGCGTCATCCAGTTCACCGAGGTCACCGCAGAAGGCATCGGCCGCAACGCCGCCGAGCTGGTCCGCAAGGTCAAGGCCGCTCAGTACGTCCGGTCGCACCCGGGCGAGGTCTGCCCCGCCAAGTGGGAAGAGGGCGAAGAGACCCTCGCTCCGTCGCTCGACCTCGTCGGCAAGATCTGACGTAGCCCAGTCGACCGTAGGCACGGGCTCAGATCTTCTGAGCCCGTGCGCGCGGTTCCCGGTGCTCCGCTCCCGTGGGGGGCAATCGGTGTCGCACCAACACTTTCCGGACCGCCCAGAGCTGGTTTCCGGTTTCCGATCCCTTTCCTCCCCGATCGATGGAGTAGATCCGCATGCTCGAAGCCTCGCTCGCCGGCCAATTGAAGTCCCTGCTCGAACGGCTGACCCTGCCGATCGAGCTCGTCTCCTCACTCGATGACGGCCCCAAGTCCACCGAACTCGCCGAACTGCTCACCGAGATCGCGGCGATGTCGGACAAGGTCACCTACGAACGCCGCGACGACGACGCGCGACGCCCGTCCTTCGCCGTCCGCCGCAGTGGCACCGACATCGAGGTCCGCTTCGCCGGGATCCCGCTCGGCCACGAATTCACCTCGCTCGCACTCGCTTTGCTCCAGGTCGGCGGTTACCCGTCGAAGGAGTCCCCCGAACTGCTCGAGCAGGTCCGCAACCTCGACGGCGACTTCTACTTCGAGACCTACTTCTCGCTGTCCTGCCAGAACTGCCCGGACGTGGTGCAGGCCCTGAACCTGATGTCCGTGCTCAATCCGCGCATCAGCCACGTCGCGATCGACGGCGCCCTGTTCCAGGACGAGGTCGACGGCCGCCAGATCATGGCCGTGCCGACGGTCTTCGTCAACGGCGAGCTCTTCGGCTCCGGCCGGATGAGCCTCGAGGAGATCATCGGCAAGCTCGACGTCGGTGCCGCCGACCGCGCCGCCACCGCGATCGCGCAGAAGGACCCGTTCGACGTGCTCGTCGTCGGCGGTGGCCCGTCCGGTGCCGCGGCCGCGGTGTACGCCGCGCGCAAGGGAATTCGCACCGGTATCGCCGCCGAGCGCTTCGGCGGCCAGGTGCTCGACACCATGGCGATCGAGAACTTCATCTCCGTTCCCTACACGGAGGGCCCCCAGTTCGGGTCTGCGCTCGAGAATCACGTCCGCCAGTACGGCGTCGACATCATGAACACCCAGAAGGCCGCGAAGCTCGTGCCCGCTGCCACCGAGAACGGTCTCGTCGAGATCGAACTGGAAAGCGGTGCCTCCCTTCTCGCACGGACCGTCATCCTGTCGACGGGTGCACGGTGGCGCTCGATGAACGTGCCCGGCGAGGACCAGTACCGGAACAAGGGCGTCACCTACTGCCCGCACTGCGACGGACCGCTGTTCAAGGGCAAGCGCGTCGCCGTGATCGGTGGCGGCAACTCCGGAGTGGAGGCCGCGATCGATCTCGCCGGACTCGTCGAGCACGTCACGCTCATCGAGTTCGACTCCGTGCTCCGCGCCGACGAGGTGCTGCAGCGCAAACTGCGCAGCCTCCCCAACGCGGACATCCTCCTGAGCACGCTCACGACGGAGGTCGTCGGGGACGGCAACAAGGTCACCGGTCTGGCGTACCAGGACCGCACGACCGATACCGCTCACACGCTCGACGTCGAGGGGGTATTCGTCCAGATCGGTCTCCTGCCCAACACCGAGTGGCTGGCCGGGAGCATCGAGCTGTCCGATCGCGGCGAGATCGCGATCGACGACCGCGGCCAGACGTCGGTCCCCGGCGTGTTCGCCGCCGGCGACTGCACCACCGTGCCGTACAAGCAGATCGTGATCGCCGCCGGTGCCGGCGCGACGGCAGCGCTGAGCGCATTCGATCGGCTCATCCGAACGGGTGTGCCTGCCGAGGATTCCGCCGCCGCAACCGTCGGCTAGTTCGGTCACCCACCCGGGTGCGTGGCACGCACGCCACCGCCCGGGTGGGTAGGGAATGCTGGGGCGGTGCCGACTCACCTGTCCCACCCGCCGACCTCGCACGAGCAGCCCACCGCGATCGTGCGGATGGCCGACGCCGGCGACCTGTACACGTCGTGGCGGTGGACCCACGACTCCCACCCCGGCGGTGTCGGCGTCGCCCCCGCCGCGCAGGTGGACGAGGCCGTCGCCGCGCTGGCCCGGGCCCTGCCCGACCTCACGGACCCGCAGGGGCTGCACCGTTCGCTGACCACGGGCGCGTTCTCCGGCTACGAGTCCGAACACGATCTGGCTCAACTCCTCTCGCGCACGTTTCTCCCGTTCGGCCTCGCCCGGCAGTTGCACGAGCTGTTCACCCGCGGCGTGCGCCCCCATCTCCGGATCCAGCCGTCACCCCGGGTCGCGCAGGTGCCGTGGGAACTGATCGCCCCCGACGCCGGGCTTCGTCTCGTCGACATCGCGGACGTCAGCCTGCTGGCCCCGCTCAGCATCGTGCACTCACCCGGTCGCCCGGTCCGAACCTGGACGGACGGCCGCCGGCTTCCCGTCGTCGCGGTCCTCGACCCCCGGGTTCCGGGGTTCCGCGCCGATTCGGTTCTCGGTTCCGTCCTGGGGCGGATGGCCGCGGACAGCCCGCTGTCGCAGCGGATCGCGACGTACGCCGACGAGGGCCGGCTGCTTCCCGCCGTGGACGGACCACTGGACGTGTTCCGCCGCGAAGACGTCGACCGGGCATGGCTCGGTGCGGCGTTGCGCGAGGGCGCGGGCCGGCTGGTGTACGTCGGGCACGTCACCGCGGCGGTACCCGAATCCGGTCAGAGCGAGCACGCCGAACTGCACCTCGCCTGCTCCGCCGACGCCGTCGGATTCGCGGAGCCGACGCGCGCGCACCGGCCGTTGTCCGCGAAAGACCTCCTGCTGGGAACGCACACACTCACCGACGAACCGATCCGCGGCGCCGACCTGTGGCCGATCCCGAGCCGGGTTGCGCTCATCGCCTGCGAGAGCGGCGGCGACCTGCGGTTCAGCGAGGCCCTCGGACTGGTCTCCGCGATGATCGCCGGCGGGGCGGAACTCGTCACCGCCAGCCGCTGGGCACTTCCCACCGACCTCGCGTTCCAGCGCATCGCCGGCGCCACACCGCACGCGCGCCCGCTGCAGGACGCCATCTGTTCGATCGACGCGGCACACGAACTGCCCGACGCGGTCGGCGCGCTCTGCGCGTGGCAGCGCGACCGGGTCGCCGCCTGGCGGGACGAACGGTCGATCGAGCATTCACCGGTGCTCTGGACGGCGTTCGCGACCGTCGCGGTGCTCTGAAACACCTGGTGCAGTACCGAGCTTTGCGTTCCCCACATCGTGTCGGTCGGTCGTTGTACCGTCGTTGCTGTCGGTTCCGGCACCTAGAAGGAGCATGCCCCATGACCTCTCGTCTCAACCCCTACATCAGCTTCAACGGCGACGCTCGGCAGGCAATGGAGTTCTACAAGGACGTCTTCGGTGGCACTCTGGCGGTGAGCACATTCGGTGAGTTCGGCGCCCCGGACGCCGAAGGAGCCGACAAGATCATGCACGCCATGCTCGAATCCGACAACGGGTTCACCCTCATGGGGGCAGACACGCCGCCCGGCATGGAACACAACCCGGGCACCAACATCGCGGTGAGCCTGAGCGGCGACGACGGCGACCTGCTCCGCGGTTACTGGGCCAAGCTCTCGGATGCCGGCTCCGTGTCGGTGCCCCTCGAAAAGCAGATGTGGGGAGACGAATTCGGTGCCTGTACCGACCAATTCGGTATCTCATGGATGGTCAACATTGCCGGGACGCCCAGCTGATCGCAGCGCCGGGTAGTCCTGCAGGTCGATGTCGGTGGCGAAGGAGTCGGTCAGCTTCATCATCAGGCCGAACAGGGCCTTGGACTTGAACGTCCAATTCCGCAGCCTGATGCGAGTCGGCGACTTCGGCGCGAGAAACGGTCCGGCACCGGCCTTGCGGGCGACCTTCGCATACCGGTGCATCTGCTCGTCGTAGCGTCCGAACGCCACGCGGTGGTCGCCACCGGTGGCGGCGAGTTCGCCCGCGAGCACATACGCACCGACGAGGGCGAGTCCGGTCCCGAAGCCGCCCAGCGTGTTTCCGTACGCGGCATCGCCGAGTAGGGCGACGCGTCCGGCGGTGTAGGTGTCGGTCTCGACCCTCGCGATCGAGTCGAGATAGAAGTCCGGCGCGTCGTCCAGGCGCGCGAGCAACCCGGGCACGCGCCAGCCTGCACCTGCGTACGCGGCGGCCAGCAGTCGCTTCTGCTCGGTGATGTCGCCACGGTCGTAGTCGATCGGGTCGGAGGCGAAGACGAACAATTCGGGAGCCTTCGGTCCACCGACGACGGCCATCCTTCCGGGTTCGTTGTACATCCATCCCGTCGCGCGTTCCCGGTCGGGCGACGCCGCAGTCACCGCGGCCGTGGTGCCGACGACGGCGTAGTAGTACCCGAGGAATCGGACGAAGTCCTCCTCCGGCCCGAACCCGTGTTTGCGCACCGCCGAGTGGATGCCGTCGGCGCCGAACACCAGATCGAAACGGCGTGCGTGCGATTTCTCGAACATGACCTCGACACCGGACTCCGTGTCGGTGACCGCGGTGACGGAATCACCGAAGAGGTACTCGCACGAATCCGCGGTCCGTTCGTAGAGGATCTCGGTCAGGTCCCCCCGCAGGATCTCGACGTCCCCGCCGATGAACTCACCGGGCATCGTCGCCAGGTGCTTGTCGCGCTCGTCCACGATCCGGAGGTCCGTCTTTCCGGTCTGCCTGCGGCGCACCTCGTCGAGAATCCCCATCCTCTCCAGCACCCGCCGGTGCACCTCGCCTTCGAAGTCGACGGCCTGGCATTGGTAGACACTATTCCGGTTGACTTCCTCTCGGCCGTGAACGACCGAGATTCCCCTCGGGACTCGCGTCTCGAGGTTCCTGTTTCACCGACAGTCGCCTCCCCGCACGTTAGGTGCGGGGCGGTCTCACACCGTCTCCGCAGGCTGCCACCGTCAGTCCGACGGCCAAAATATTCCTCGCCGCGTTCACGTCCCGATCGTGGACGACGCCGCACCGGCACGTCCACACCCGCACATCCAGCGGCATCGTCGACGCGATCTCCCCGCACACCGAGCAGGTCTTCGACGACGGACAGAACCGGTCGATCACCACCACCCGCCGCCCGTACCAGTCGGCCTTGTACTCGAGCATCGACCGGAACTCGGACCAMCCCGCATCCGAGATCGCCCGAGACAACGACCGATTCTTGACCATGTTCCGCACACTCAGATCCTCGATGGCGATCACTTGATTTTCGCGCACCAGCCGAGTGGAGAGTGTGTGCAGATAATCGCGCCGCCGATCGGCGATCCGACCATGAATCTTCGCGACCTTCAGTCGGGCCTTGGCCCGGTTCCGGGATCCCTTCTGCTTCTTGGCCAGCATCCGTTGCGCCTTCGCCAGCCGCTCACGATCCGTGCGCTCATGGCGCGGGTTGGTGATCTTCTCCCCCGTCGAGAGCGTGTACAGGCTGGTGATCCCGGCATCGAGCCCGACCACCCGACCCGTCGACCCGAGTTCGGTGATCGTGTCCTCGACGAGGATCGAGATGTGGTACTGACCACGAGCATTACGCGACACCGTCACCTGCGACGGCGTCGCCCCCTCGGGCAACGGCCTCGACCACCGAATATCCAGGGGTTCGGACTGCTTGGCCAACCGGAGTTGCCCGCCGCGGTAGGTGAAGCAGTTCGAGTAGTAGGTCGCCGACTCCTTCGACTGGCCCTTCCTCTTGAATTGCGGGTAGCCGGCCTGCGTGCGCCAGAACCTCTCGAACGCGCCCTGCAACTGCCGCAGCGATTCCTGCAACGGCCCCTTCGACGGCTCCGCCAACCACTCCGTCTCAGC
>NZ_JBFUHV010000039.1:0-63171 GCF_056402215.1 Rhodococcus sp. P4_B6
GGCCGTGTCGGCGGTCGACTTCGGGGCGGCCAACACCCCGGTCACCGGCGTCGGCGGAGAGCATCCGAACATCGACGCGGTCGACGACGGCGCCGCCGACCCGTTGATCGTGCAACTGCGGGCGATGGGTCACCAGGTGTCGGTCGCACCGCAGTCCAGCGGGCTCAGTGCGCTGCAGCGTCAGGACTCGGGGTGGGTCGGCGGCGCGGACCCGCGGCGGGAGGGCGCGGTGATGGGTGACGGCACCGGCTGAACCGCGAATGCGGTGTGAAGAAGAGGGGATAGTCCATCCGATGGTTCAGACCCCGACCGGCGGGGAACCCATCGACCATGGCGAACAACGATGTGAACGATCCCCCGGACGGCACCTGGGCGTTCTTCGACCATACCGAGGGTGCCACAGGGAAATAGAGGCACATCGTGCTCGTCAGCGACCCACGGAAAGTGGGGGTCGAAGAGGAATTCCATCTCATCGATCGCAAGACCCGGCGCCTGACCACCCGCGCGCCGGAGTTGCTGGCACGACTTCCCGACGACGTGTACGTCGACGAACTCCAGCAGTGCGTCGTCGAGGTGAACAGCGGTGTGTACGCCGACCTCGACGGCCTGCGCAGCGATCTGGAGCGGCACCGAACGGTGCTGATCGACGCGGCCGAGGGACTCGGGATCGGGGTGGCGGCCGCGGGTTCGATGCCGCTGGCGCTGCCCGCCGAGATGCACGTGACGGGGACGCAGCGCTACCGGCGGATGCTCGCGGACTACCAGGTGCTCGCCCGTGAGCAGCTGATCTGCGGCACCCAGGTTCACGTCGACCTGCCCGACCGTGACGAGGCCGTGCAGGTCGCGCACCGTGTCGCCCCGCACATGCCCGTCCTCCTGGCGCTCAGCGCGAGTTCCCCGTTCCGGTCGGACGGTGCGGACACCGGCTATGCGAGCGCGCGGACGCTTCTGTGGTTGCGCTGGCCCAGCACCGGTCCGGCCGCGCCCGTCGCCTCGGCCGTCGAGTACGGCGCCCTGATCGACGACCTGGTCGCCAGCGGGGTGATCAGCGACCCGGGCATGGCGTATTTCGACGTCCGGCCGTCGGTGAAGCTTCCGACCCTGGAGTTGCGGGTGTGCGACAGCTGCCCCCGGCTGGACACGGTCGTGCTCGTCGCCGCCCTCTTCCGGGCGCTCGTCGAACGCGAGGTGGAGGGTCTGCGCGCAGGGACGAAGGGCGTCGAGGTGGTCCCGACCCTGACGCGGGCGGCGTTGTGGCGGGCGGCGCGGTCGGGGTTGGAGGGGGAGTTGGTCGACGTGCGGTTTCCGCAGGCGCGTCCCGCGTCCGACCTCGTCGGCGACTTCGTGAACTCGCTGCGACCGCAGCTCGAGCAGGCAGGCGACTGGGACACCGTGCTGGAGTTGTCCGCCGAGGCGTCCGCCCACGGGAGTTCCGCGGCCCGGCAACGTCACGCGCTCGCTCGCCGAGGCCGGCTCACCGACGTCGTCGACCTGCTGCTCGCAGAGACGGCGGGCCGCACCGAACACCTCCCGGAGGTGGAGGTCCCGCCCGCGCCGCCCCGGACGGACCCGACCTCGATCGGTGGTCGCCGGACCCGGCGGTACTGGAGCGCCAGGCTGTGGGATCGCGCCGACACCGCCGACATGACGTGGACGGAGTCGACGGAGCTCGACGAGAAGAAGCTGATCGAGTGGCGCCGGGATCTGCACGCGCATCCGGAGCTGTCGTTCGAGGAACGCCGGACCACCGGAATCGTGCGCACCCACCTCATGGGTCTCGGACTCGAACCCGTCGTGTTGCCCGGCGGCACCGGCCTGTGGTGCGACCTCGGCCCGGAGACGGGTGAGTGCGTCGCCCTGCGCGCCGACCTCGACGCACTCCCGGTCGCCGAGGCGACGGGTCTCCCGTTCGAGTCGACGGTCCCCGGGGTGTCGCACGCCTGCGGTCACGACGCCCACACCGCGATGCTGATGGGGGCGGCGTCGGTCCTCGTGAAGTACCCGCCGCCGACCCGGGTCCGGCTCATCTTCCAGCCCGCCGAGGAGACGACACCCGGCGGCTCCGTCGACACGATCGCCGCGGGCGCACTCGACGGGGTGTCGAAGATCTTCGCGCTGCACTGCGACCCGCACCTCGAAGTCGGCAAGCTGGCCACCCGGACCGGGCCGATCACCTCGTCCAACGACTCCGTCACCGTGCGGTTGTGGTCGTCGGGCGGGCACACCGCCCGGCCGCACCTGACCGGCGATCTGATCCACGCCGCCGCCGTCCTGGTGACGGGACTCGCGTCCGTGCTCGACCGCCGCATCGACGCCCGCACCGCGACCGTCCTCACGTGGGGCAAGGTGGCCGCGGGGCAGGCCGCGAACTCCGTGCCCGAGTCGGGTGAACTGGTCGGCACCCTGCGCAGTGCGTCCCGCGAGACGTGGGCCTTGCTCGAACCGCTGGTCACGGACGCGATCTGCCACCTGCTCGCACCGTACAACGTGCGGTACGAGCTCTCCTACCGGCAAGGTGTCCCGCCCGTCGTCAACGATCCCGACTGCACCGCCGACCTGCGTGAGGCGATCGAATCGGTCGTCGGCTTCGACCACCTGGGCGAGGCCCATCAGTCCAGCGGCGGCGAGGACTTCGCCTGGTACCTCGAGAAGGTCCCGGGCGCGATGGCCAGGCTCGGCGTGTGGGACGGCACCGGCACACCCCAGGAGCTGCACCAGCCGGGTTTCAACCTCGACGAACGCGCCATGGTGCACGGGGTCCGGACGCTGGTCGCGCTCACCCGGCTCGAAGACGAGTCGGAGTGAACGGTCAGGCCGGTTTGCCGGCGGCCTCCGCCAGTTTCGGCACGAGGGCGTCGACGGCGTAAGGGAGGCTGAGGACGGTGCCCCAGGTGAGAGCGCCGGAGACGGTGGGGTCGTCGACGAACACGGCCCGTCCGGCCTTCGCCACCGGCAGCGACTGATAGACGGGGTCCGCGGTGATCTGCGCTTCGGCGCCGGGGCTGCTGCCCACGTTCCAGACGAGGACGTCGACGTCGAGGATGTTCAGCTGTTCCTTGCTGATGGTGAACGCGTCCTGGTCGCCCGCGAGCTGGGTGATCTGCTCCGGGACGACGAACCCGAGCGACGTCATCAGGCGTGAGCGGGGGTCGTTCGGGGAGCGGACGTAGAACGACCCGGCGTCGCCCAGTTCGGCCACCGCGACCGTCTTGCCCTCGAATTCGGGGTGGGCGGCGCGCTGCTGCGCGACCAGGTCGTCGACGTCGGCGACGAGTTGATCCGCCTTCCGGTCCTCGCCGAGGGTGGTGCCGACGATGCGGACGGCGTCCTGCCACGGCATGCCGAAATCGGGGTAGTCCGGAGATGTCGTGACGGTGGGCGCGATGGCCGAAAGTCGCTGATACGCGTCGTCGTCGACGTCGATGTACAGCGCGAGGATCAGGTCGGGGCCGAGTTTCGCGATCTCCTCGTACGCGAAGTTGGCCTCACCGGTGAACTGTCCGCGGTTGAAGACTTCGGGGTGCGCACCGCCGAGCGCGTCCTGGGCCCAGGGCCAGGTGGCGTCCGGATAGTCGCCGTACCAGTCGGTGACGCCGACCGGCGTCCGTCCGAACGCGAGGAGCGTGTCCTGGTCGGAGTAGCCGACGGTGACGATCCGCTGAGGGTCGCCCGGGACTTCGGTCGTTCCCTTCTTGTGCGTCACCGTCCGGGTGTCGCCTTCGGCGCCGGCTTCGGTGCCGGACGAGCACGCTGCGGCGACGGCGGCCATGCCGACCCCGGCGCTCACGGTCAGGAACTTGCGACGGTTGAGCGTTCGCATCCACTACCTCCCTGTAGGTGAGGCTAACCTACAGGGAGTGGGTGGGGCTGTGCATCTGTGGCGGAAACGGGGGAGTCGGCTCGGGAATCGGCGGACCAGGGGGCGGCGTCGGCCCCGGCGGACCAGGCTGCGGTCCCGGCTCGGGCGGTGCGGGTTCCGGACCCGGCTCCGGCGGAAACGGGTGGGGTGGTGTCGGCGTCGGCGGCACGGGAGGAGGGCCCGGTGACGGCGGCACCGGCTCCGGGTCGGGCACGGGATTGCCGTGCTCGTCGCGCGCACTCGTCATCGACAGACCACCTTCCGATCGGCTGATTGAGTGGTACCCGGAACGGGCATCCCGCAATCACAGGGCAGCTGTGGCCGCCCGGGAACAAAATGCGGGATCGGTGCGTTGTCTAGCAACCGTGCCCCGCAAGTGTGGAATTTCACGACACGGGGAACATGAGCCAAAGGGAGGAAGTCATGGCAACCGACTACGACGCACCACGGGTTACCGTCGACGACGAACTCGCCGCGGACTCGCTCGAAGAACTGAAGACACGGAGGAACGACTCGCAGTCGTCCGTCGTCGACGTCGAGGAGACCGACACGGCGGAGTCCTTCGAACTGCCCGGCGCCGACCTGTCCGGTGAGGAACTCACGGTCCGGGTCGTCCCGAAGAGGGCCGACGAATTCACCTGTAGCAGTTGCTTCCTGGTCCATCATCGTTCGCGTCTCGCGTCCGAAGAGGGCGGGCAGCTGATCTGCCGCGACTGCGCATAGGAGGCCCGCGTGGCCGACGTCAGCAGAACGTTCACCGTCGCCTCACCGCTCGGGGAAGTCGTCGCATACCTGCGTGACTTCGCGAACACCACGGCCTGGGATCCCGGGACCGAGAAGTGCGAGCAGACCACGCCCGGTCCGGTGGCGGTGGGCACGGAATGGCGCAACGTGTCCTCGTTCTTCGGGCGCACCACCGAACTCACCTACCGCATGACCCGCGACGACCCCGATCACGTCGTCTTCGAGGGTCGCAACGGAGCCGCGGTCACGTCGGACGACCTGTCGTTCGAGAAGGTGCACGACGCCTCGACGTCGATCACCTACCGCGCGCATCTCGAATTCACCGGCCTGGCGCGCTTCGCCGACCCCGCCGCCCGCCTCGCGTTCGAGGTACTCGCGGGCAAGACCGTCAAACAGATGACCGGGGTCCTCGAGGCGAGGTAACAATCTGCCGCACACCGTGTCTGGCCGCACACCGTGTCTGGACGCACACAGTGTGCGGGCGCCCCGCACGATGCGAGGCGCCCGCGTTGTGTCGGGACCGATCAGCTGAGGTGATGCACCTCCTGCAGCCCGTAGACCGGTGTCGGGATCTCCTCGTGCCGCGCTTTGAGCTGCAGGGCGAGGTACAGCGAGTAGTGCCGCGACTGGTGCAGGTTGCCGCCGTGGAACCACAGCGCTTCCTGCTGGGTGGGCTTCCACATGTTGCGCTGTTCGCCCTCCCACGGCCCGGGGTCCTTGGTGGTGTCGGAGCCGAGACCCCAGCACTTTCCGACCTTGTCGGCCACTTCCTGGCCCATGAGGTCGGCGGCCCAGCCGTTCATCGACCCGTAGCCGGTGGCGTAGACGACGAGGTCGGCAGGCAACTCGGTGCCGTCGGTGAGAACCACGGCGTCCTCGCTGAGATGGTCGACCTGTCCGGACACGAGGTGGATGCTGCCGTCCGCGACGAGTTCGGACGCGCCGACGTCGATGTAGTAGCCGGACCCGCGGCGCAGGTACTTCATGAACAGACCGGAACCGTCGTCACCGAAATCGAGCTTGAAACCGGCCTTTTCGAGTCGCTCGTAGAAGTCTTTGTCCCGTTCGGCGATCTTCTGATAGATCGGGATCTGGAATTCGTGCATGATCTTGTACGGCAGCGACGCGAACGTGAGGTCGGCCTTCTCCGTCGTCATGCCCGCCGCGAGCGCGCGCTCCGAGTAGAGGTCGCCGAGGCCGAGGTCCATCAGCGAATCCGACTTCACGATGTGCGTGGACGACCGCTGCAGCATCGTCACGTCGGCGCCGGTCTCGAAGAGCGCCTTGCAGATGTCGTGCGCCGAGTTGTTGGCTCCGACGACGACGACGCGCTTCCCGGCGTAGGCGTCCGGACCGGGGTGCCGGCTCGAGTGGTGCTGCTCACCGCGGAAGACGTCCTGGCCGGGGAACGTCGGAACGTTCGGTTTGCCCGACATGCCGGTGGCGAGCACCAACTGCTTCGGGTGGAGCACCACCTCTTCGCCGTCGCGGTCGAGGACGACGGTCCACTCCTTCGTTTCTTCGTCGAACCTCGCGGACGTGCAGGTGGTGGACGCCCAGTACGGAATCTCCATCACCTTCGTGTACATCTCGAGCCAGTCGCCGATCTTGTCCTTCGGGGCGAACACCGGCCAGTTGTCCGGGAACTGCATGTACGGCAGGTGGTCGTACCAGACCGGGTCGTGCAGGCACAGCGACTTGTACCGGTTGCGCCACTGGTCGCCGGGGCGTTCGTTCTTGTCGACGACGATGGCCGGCACCCCGAGTTGGCGCAGCCGTGCGCCGAGCGCGATGCCGCCCTGGCCGCCGCCGATCACGAGAACGTACGGCTGCCGGGTGTAGCCGAGTTCCCGCTCCTCGATCTCCCGCTTCTCCGCCCAGCTCTGGGTGTCGCCGCCGGAGCCGTGGACCGCGCCCTTGACGCGGTTCCGTCCCCGGCGTTCCTCGTGGCCCTTCAACTCCTGCATGGTGGTGAGGAACGTCCACGCCTCGTCGTCCTTCAGCCGCAGGTGCCCCTTGCCCCGGCCCGTCGCCGTCTCGAATTCGATCCACGCGGACGTGACGCCGTCCGCCTCGTCCGGGGTCTCGGTGGTGCGGAAGTTCGTCGGGTCGGTGTCGTCGAGGCGTGCGTGCAGCATCGCGGCGACGGCGTCGCGCCCCTCCACGGTCTTGAGGTTCCAGGTGAACGCCACCAGGTCCCGCCAGAAGCTGTCGACGGCGAACATGCCCGCGGCGCGATCGACGTCGCGCGTGGCGAGAGCGGATTCGAAGCTCGCCAACCACAGGTCGACGCGTTCCTGGGGGGTCAGGGTCGTCTGCACCTCAGTCGGCTGGACCGTCTGTGTCATGTACCTCTCCTTCGCTCGGTATGTGACATACAGCACACGCCGGTCGGAGCTGAGCGGCAAGCGTTGCATCGTGTTGCAATCGCCCCCCGTGAGTACTCGTTAACCGCCGGCGGTTAACAAGTACTCACGGCTGATGTCGAAAGCCGGGCCCGCCGTTCGACGTACCGTGTGAGTCCGGGCAGAGGCCGGGACCGACCACAATCGAGGAGGAAATCATGCGGGTCATGGTGATGATCGAGGGTGCCGGAGCCGACGAAGACAAGATCGCCCCGACGGAGGCGATGCTCGCCGCGATGAGCGCGTACAACGAGGACTTGGTGAACGCCGGGATCATGCTCGACGGGCAGGGTCTGAAGCCGACCAGCGCCGGGGCGCGGGTGGTGTTCGAGGGCGGCACGACGTCGGTGGTCGACGGCCCGTTCACGGAGTCGAAGGAGATCGTCGCGGGTTTCTGGATCTGGGAGGTGCGGTCCCTCGAGGAGGCGATCGAGTGGGTGAAGAAGTGCCCCGCCGACCCCGGCACCGGAATACGACAGCTGATCGAGGTGCGGCCGATCTTCGAGTCGGACGACTTCGGGGACGAGTTCACGCCGGAGTTGCGGGAGCGGGAAGAGGCGCTCGCGGCGCGGATCCGCGAGCAGCACCCCGACCGCTGACATGGACGCGCGGCGCACGGTCGAGGCGGTGTGGCGGATGGAGTCGCCGCGGCTCATCGCGTCCCTCACCCGTCTCGTCCGTGATGTCGGCACGGCCGAGGAGATCGCGCAGGACGCGTTCGTGCTGGCGCTGGAGCAGTGGCCGCGGGACGGCGTCCCGGACAATCCGGGTGCGTGGCTGACGGCGACGGCCAAACACAAGGCGATCGATCGGATTCGCCGTGAGCGGTCGCAGCAGTCGAAGTACACGCAGATCGCCGTGGACCCGTCGGCGCAGCAGCCGAGCGCGATGCCCGCGCCGGACGCGGTCGAGGGTGTGGAGGACGATCTGCTGGCGCTGGTGTTCGTGGCGTGTCACCCGGTGCTTCCCCGGGAGTCGCGGGTGGCGTTGACACTCCGGCTGGTGGGTGGTCTCCGGACGGACGAGATCGCGCGGGCGTTCCTGGTGCCGTCGGCGACGATGGGACAGCGGATCAGCAGGGCCAAGCGGACGCTGTCGGAGGCGAAGGTGCCGTTCGAGGTGCCGGCGCGCGAGGAACTTCCGGCGCGACTGTCGGCGGTGCTCGAGGTGGTCTACCTGGTGTTCAACGAGGGCTACGCCGCCACGTCGGGTGAGGACTGGATACGACGTGACCTCGCCGCCGAGGCGATGCGGCTCGCCCGTGTCCTCGCCGGACTGCTACCCCGTGAGCCCGAGGTGCACGGACTGGTGGCGCTGACCGAGTTGCAGGCGTCGCGGTTCGCCGCTCGGCTGGGCCCGGGCGGCGAGCCGATCCTGTTGCAGGATCAGGACCGGTCGCGGTGGGACCGCATCCTGTTGAAGCACGGTAATGCCGCGCTGGAGCGGGCCGTCGCGCTGGGCCGCCCGCTCGGTCCCTATTCGTTGCAGGCCGCGATCGCCGGATGTCACGCCCGGGCGCCTCGTTTCGAGGACACGGACTGGGAGGCGATCGTCGCCCTGTACGACGCGCTGGCGCAGGTGGCGCCGTCGCCGGTGGTGGAACTCAATCGCGCGGTGGCGCTGCTGCATTCGGACGGCCCGGACGCGGCGCTGGCCGCCCTCGACGCGGTGCGGGACGATCCCCGGCTGGCCCGCCTCCATCTGTACGGCGCGGTGCGAGGCGAAGTTCTCGAACGCCTCGGCCGCTACGAGGAGGCAGCCCGGACGCTCGAGGACGCCGCGGCCACCGCACCCACCCGGCGGGAACGCAACCTGCTCATGGCACGGGCCGCCGCCGCGTCCGCGCGCACCGAAGCGTGAGGCGGCCGGGTGGTCGCGGAGCGGATCAGCGCCCCGGACGGGACTGCTTGTGGTCGCCGAACGGCTCGTCGCGTTCGCGGACGGCCTCACGGAATCCGGCGGTGGCCGAGCGCAATTGGAACGCATACCCCTCGCGGGTGTGCCGGGACATCCCGTCGAAGACGGTGCCCACCATCGTCGAGTTGGCGACGCCCTGCGCGAGCAGCGCGCTGTTCAGCGCGAGTTTGACCATCATCAGCTGGTTGATCGGCATCTGCGCGATCCGCTCGACGAGGTCCTCGGTGCGGCGGTCGAGTTCGTCCGCGGGCGCCGACTCCACGGCGAGACCCCACTCGGCCGCCTGCCGTCCGGTGATGCAGTCGCCGGTGAGGAGGAGTCGTTTCGCCCGCTGGTCGCCGAGGCGGTGCGCCCACATGCCGGCGGCCGGCACACCCCACACCCGGGTCGGGGGATAGCCGATCTTCGTGTCGTCCGCGGCGACGATCTGGTCGCAGTACAGCGCGATGTCGGTGCCGCCCGCCACGCAGAATCCGTGGATCTTCGCGACGGTCGGCTTGTTCGCGTGCAGCAGGCTCGCGAAGCCACGGTTGAACCGGCTCATCATCGCGTAGTCGGCCATCGGATCCCAGTTGGCGAACGGATTGTGGTTGCGTGCCTGCACGATCGGATCGAGGACGGTGCCCGTCGTCTCGCCCGGTCGTTCGCCGCTGCCGCCGCTGTTCTCCGCGAAGACGCCCAGGTCGTATCCGCCGCAAAATCCTTTACCGCGCCCCGACAGCAGGATCACGTGCACGCGCGGGTCGAGGTCGGCGCGTTCCACGGTGGCGGCGAGCTCCACGGGAGTGTCGGCGGTGATCGCGTTGCCGTGCTCCGGCCGGTCGAACGTGATCCGGGCGATGCGTCCGGTCACCTCGTAGCTGAGGGTCCGGTACTCCGGCTCGTCGGCCCGGTCCGGTTCACGACCCGCGAACAGGGAGTCTGCGCCCTCGTCCCAGCCGTCGCGCCAGGCCGCCGGGCGGGTGCCGGCGTGGTCGGTCATGACCCCACCTTGGGGGTGGCGCGGTCGATGATGGCGGCGGTGTCGACGCCGGTCGGCAGTGTGCCGAACACGGTGCCCCAGTCGCCGGACAGCCGGCTGACGCAGAACGCGTCGGCCACCGCCGGGTGCCCGTGGCGGACGAGCAGCGAACCCTGGAGGGCGACCGCCATGTCGCCGACGATTCGCCGCGCCCGGTGCTCGAGCGTGTCGAGGTCGCCGAAACTCGCCTTCAGATCCGTGACGGCGGCGTCGAGTCGCGCGTCGGCGCCGGCGGTCGCGCCGAGTTCGTCGAAGAACACCTGAAGCGTCTCCGGCTGTTTGGCCATCGCGCGCAGGGTGTCCAGGGCGGCGACGTTGCCGGAGCCCTCCCACACCGACAGCAGGGGCGCCTCCCGGTACAGTCGCGGCATCCGGGATTCCTCCACGTACCCGTTGCCGCCCAGGCATTCCAGGGCCTCGGCGGCATGGATCGGCCCGCGCTTGCAGACGAAATACTTGCTGACCGACAGCGAGATGCGGCGGAGCGTGTTCGCGTGCTCGTCGCCCGCGGTCGCCCGGTCGGTCAGCGCGGCCAGCCACAGGGCGACGGTCGTAGCCGCCTCCGACTCGACGGCGAGGTCGGCGAGCACGTTCCGCATCAGCGGCTGATCCACCAGGTGGGCGCCGAACGCGCTCCGGTGCACGGCGTGATGTGCGGCCTGCGCCGTGCCGACCCGCATGCCGGTGGACGTGCCGATGGTGCAGTCGAGGCGGGTCATGTTGACCATCTCGATGATCGTCGGAACCCCGCGACCTTCCTCGCCGACGAGCCAGGCAACGGCCTCGTCGTACTCGACCTCGCTGCTGGCGTTGGAGTGGTTGCCGAGCTTGTCCTTGAGGCGCTGCAGGTGCATTCGGTTGCGGGTCCCGTCCGGCAGGACTCTGGGCAGGAAGAAGCACGACAGTCCGCCGGGTGCCTGGGCGAGCACCAGGAACACGTCGGACATCGGCGCCGACGTGAACCACTTGTGCCCGGTCAGCAGGTAGCTGCCATCGGACTGCGGCACGGCCCGGGTGGTGCCCGCGCGGACGTCGGAGCCGCCCTGCTTCTCCGTCATCGACATCCCGGCGATCAGCCCGGCCTTCGTCAGCGGAGGATGCAGCGCGGGATCGTAGACCCGGGCGGTGAGCAACGGTTCGTATCGTTCCGCCAGCTCACGGTTGTGCCGGAGGGCGGGGACGACGGCATACGTCATGGAGATCGGGCAGCCGTGGCCGGCGTCGACCTGGCCCCACACCGCCATCTTCGCGGCCCGTACCAGGTGGGCGCGCGGGTGCGGGTCGGCCCACGGTGCGCCGTGCAGGCCCATCTCGACGGCGGTGGTCATCAGCTGGTGGTAGGCCGGGTCGTACTCGACCTCGTCGATTCGGTGGCCGTAGCGGTCGTGGGTGCGCAGGACGGGAGGGTGCGCCTCGGCGAGGTCGCCCCAGCGCTGCGCCTCCTCGCTCCCGGCGAGGCGTCCGACGTCGTGCAATTCTTCGAGCGCGTCGTGGGCGCCTTCGCGTTGCAGCGCTTCGAGGATCGGTGCGTAATCGGCGGCGTCGAAATTGATCAGCGGCGGCACCTGGTTGACGACCTCGTGTGTGGCACTCATGTCGGGCTCCCGAGGGATCGAAGGGTGAACGTGAGCAGGGCGGGGATGATCGCGGCGTCGGCGGCGCCGCGGGCGAGGGGCAGGATCAGTGCTTCGCCGATGGCGCCGACGATGCAGGCGGCCGTGACCGACGCGTCCTGGTCCGGGATCTCCCCGGCCTCGACGGCGCCGGCGATCGCCACCGCGAGGGCGTCGCGGAACGATTCGCGGAACAGCAGGCGCTCCGTGTCGACCTGCGGGTCGACGGGTTCCACGAGCAGTGCGTACGCCAGGGTGGGTGCGCGCAGCGCGCGTTCGGCGAACGTGGCGACGGAGGCGGAAACGGCGGCGACGCAACGACCCTCGTCGGCACGGGCGGTGTTACCGGATTCGACGGCGGCGCTCACCTCGCGACTGCAGACGATGCGGAACACTTCCGCGAACAGTTCGCCCTTGTTCGAGAAGTGCCGGTAGACGGTGCCGGTGCCGACGCCGGCCTCCGCGGCGACCGCGGAGATCGAGCATCCGGCGTAACCGTCGCGGGCGATCAGCCCGATCGCGGAGTCGATGAGGGTGGTGCGGAGAGCGTCCAGGCGTTCCTGGACGGCGGGTGTGCGCCGGTAGGCCATACCCAAGAAGTGAACACCCGTTCCGTTCTTGCGTCAAGGGTGCTAGCGTCGGCTACACCGGCGAGGAAAGGCGCATGCGATGACTTCCGATTTGGTACTCGTCCGCAAGGACGGCCCGGTCAGGACGATCAGCCTGAATCGGCCCGAAGTCCGCAACGCGGTCGACCGGCCCACCGCCGAGGCGCTCGCCGACGCCTTCCGCGCCTTCGACGCGGACGAGGCCGCGTCCGTCGCGGTGCTGCACGGCGAGGGCGGAACATTTTGCGCGGGAGCGGATCTCAAGGCGATCAGTTCCGGGACCGGGAATCGGGTGGCGCCCGACGGCGACGCGCCGATGGGTATCTCCCGGATGCGGTTGTCGAAACCGGTGATCGCCGCGATCGACGGGCACGCGGTGGCGGGCGGGCTCGAACTGGCGTTGTGGGCCGACCTGCGGGTCGCCGGTGCGGACGCCGTCCTCGGAGTGTTCTGCCGACGCTGGGGCGTGCCGCTCATCGACGGCGGAACCGTCCGCCTGCCGAGGCTCATCGGGGAGAGCCGCGCGATGGACCTCGTCCTCACCGGGCGGCCGGTCGACGCCGACGAAGCCCTGAGTATCGGGCTGATCAACCGGAAGGTCGCGGCGGGGGAGGCCCTCACCGCAGCCCGGCAACTGGCCACCGAGATCGCCGGCCTGCCCCAGATGTGCCTGCGGCAGGACCGGTTGTCGCTGCTGGAGCAGTCGGGGCTCACCGAGGATCAGGCCCTGCTGAACGAATTCCGGCACGGCGCAATCTCTCTGGCCAACGGAATGATCGAGGGCGCCGCGCGCTTCGCCGCCGGGGCAGGCAGGCACGGGGATGCTGCGCCCGTGAGTACTTCTTAACCGCCCGTGGTTAACAAGTACTCACGGGCGGTGGCATGGAGCGCATACCTGCTCGCGCTGACCGTCACGATCTTCACGCTGGGGCTGCCCACCGACCGCATCTACCAGGCGACGTGGATCGTCGCGGGCCTGATCGCGTTCACGATCGACCGGCCGTGGCGGGACCATGTGCGGGTCGTGTGGGACTGGTTGCCGCTCATCGCTGCCCTCGTCGTCTACGACCTCAGCCGGGGTGTCGCCCACCACCTCGGGATGCCCGTGCGGGCGCAGGAACTGGTGACCGTGGAGAGCTGGCTCTTCGGTGGCACGATTCCCACCGTGTGGTTGCAGGAGACTCTGCTGCCTCCGACGGGTGAGCTGCCGTGGTGGACTCTGCTCACGGGGATCGTCTACACCAGTCACTTCCTCGTGCCGTGGGTGCTCGCGGCCGTCTTCTACGTGTATTCGCGCGACGTGTGGTCGGGGTACATGCGTCGGGTACTGCTGTTGTCCTATCTCGGGCTGGTCACGTACATTCTGCTTCCGTCCGTGCCGCCGTGGCTGGCCGCCGAGGGGGACGTGATCTCCGGCAGCGTGGGTCGCGTCGCGGGCTTCGGATTCGGTGTCGTTCCCATGGATGTCAGCACGCGGTGGCTGGAGGCGCAGAGCAATCCGGTCGCCGCGCTGCCGTCGCTGCACGCCGCGTTCGCGCTGCTGGTGGCGGTCGCGTTGTGGCCGTTCGCGAAGAATCTGTGGTCGCGCGTGCTGCTGGCGGCGTACCCGGTCGCCATGGCGTTCGTCCTGGTCTACGGCGGCGAGCACTACGTCGTGGACGTGCTGGCGGGATGGGCGTATCTGGGGCTGGCGATCCTCCTGGCGCGGGCGTGGGAGTCCCACACGACGACGTTGCCTGGCCGAGATCTCACCGTCGGCCACCCGAGGCGTCGCTGGTGACCGACACCTCGTCGAGCGTGGTGCGGAGGAACGGCAGGATGCGCTTGACGATCGCCTCGTTGTACACGACCGGTTGCTGGTTCGGGTTCGCGTGGCCGGTTCCGTCGAGTTTCGCCACCAGCAGTGCGCCGTCGGCCCCACCGGACTGTTCGACGAGGATCTTCTGCGTGTAGTCGACGTCGACCACCGGATCCTTCCAGCCCGCGCGGGGACGCATGAAGACGATCCCCGGTCGCGGTTTGTCGTCCGACTCCACCGCCAGCGACTTCAGGTTGTCGATGGCGCCGGACGCGACGATGGTCTTGAACTGCGATTCGATCAGCCCGTTGCTCGCGACGTCCTCCGACAGGACCTTCTCGGTGAGGACCTCGTCGAGGACGTCGCGGAATTCGTCGACGTCGACGTGCGGATACCAGTCCGACTTCGTGTCCAGGAATCTGCTCTGCCGGGCCGCAGTCTCCACCAGCACGCGCATCGTCCTGCTCTCCCGCGCGCCGGGCAGCCAGCCGATCCACCGCAACATGTCCTCGCCGCTGTCCCGGCTCCCGGCCCGGACGGCGTGCAGGTCCACCGGGGTGCAGTCGAGCACCACGCCGATGAGGTTGGCGTCGGTGTCCTCGTAGATGTGCTGTGCCACCTCCAGCGCGACGACGCCGCCCATGCTGTGCCCGGACAGGACGACGTTGTCGATCCCTTCGTCGGCTGCGCGGGCGGCGATCAGTTCGCTGATCACCTTGGTGTCGATACCGCCGTTGTCGTACTGGACCGCCCAGACCCGCCCGATGCCGCCGTACGAGGACAGCGTCCTGGCCGTGTCGGTGGCGTCCTTGTTGCCGAGGCCGACGAGGTCGACGACGGCGGTGTCGTGGTCGGTGGGCGACTGCGCGTCGTACACCTCGTGGATCTGCGGCTGGGTCAGTGCGAGCCGCTGGCGTTCGGGCTGGACGTCGTGGACCCAGTACTGGCCGCCGGCGAGGAGCAGGGGAACGGTGCCGAGCGCGACGGCGGCGAGGAAGCGCCTGGTGCGACCGAATTTCTGCCACCGGTGACCGAGCCGTGTCGCGTGCAGTCGCGCCTTGCGGCGGTCGTTGCTCCAGTCGGCCACGGTGGACGGATGGCGTGTCACTCTCTCCGGCATCTACTCCGAGGGTACGCGTGGCGGCTCCGCCGCCCGTGAGTACTTGTTAACCGCCCGACGTTGACAAGTACTCACGGCGGAAGCGGCTGGAATCCGGGCAGAGCGCGGCGACCGGGGCGACGTCGGACGCGTAGTCGACGTCGCGGAGCGTCGGCAGCGACAGCACCTCGGCGCCGACCGCGAGCAGTGCCGCCCGGGTGAGGCGCCCGGTGTCCGGACTCGACGTGGGAACGGAGAGTATCGCCCGCGCCGAAACCGCATCGGGCACACCGAGGATCCACCACCCGCCGTCCTCCGCGAGCCCGAGGGCGCATCGGCCCCGCCGCTCGGTGAGGAGGTCCGCCGAGTCGGCGAGCAGTCCCGCCGTCACTTGTGGTGTGTCCATTCCGATCTGGAGAATCGGCAGACCGAAATGGCCGAACGTGTCGGCGTGGGCGTTCACCAACCGCTCCGCGAAACTCTCACCCCGCTGCGGCACCACGGTGAAACTGCTCAGCGTCGCGGCGATGTCGCTGCCCCGGACCGCGCGGGCGAGGTCGCCGGTCATCGCCACCACCCGCTGCGCCACCCCGGCCCCGGCGACGGCGTCGAGCGTGTCCAGCAGCGAGGCGGCGGCGAGGCCGGCGGCCCTTGTGTCGCCGACGTCCCGCGCCAGCCGGGTTTTCGCGAAGCCGGGCACTGGAGCCTTCGCGACGACGAGGACGGCGACGTCGAGGGTCACCCGATCACCTTCCAGAAGTCGTGGACGGCGACGACGGTGCCCTTCAGCGAACCCGACACCTTCGACGTGCCCGCGGTGCGCGGGCGATACGTGACGTCCTGCTCCACGACCCGCCAGTGGGCGCGGCCCGCGAGCACGAGAAGCTGCAGTGGGTAGCCGGACCTGCGGTTGTCGACCCCCAGATCGAGAAGGTCCTGCCTGCGTACGGCTCTCATCGCACCGAGGTCGTGGATCGGCAGCCCGTACCGGCGCCGGAGCCGGGCGGCGAGGACGGCGTTGCCGATCCTGCTGTGCAGCGGCCACGTTCCCCGTCGCCGCCCCACGGCGAGGTCGGCGCCCGAGTCCAGGGCGGCGACCAGCCGGGGGAGTTCACCCGGATCCATCGAGCCGTCGCCGTCCAGCACGCAGACCGCCATGGTCTGCGCCGCCAGCACCCCGGCGTGCACGGCCGAACCGTATCCCGGGACGGGCTCCCGCACCACCGACGCTCCGTGTGCCACCGCGACCGCGGCGGTGTCGTCGGTGGAGTTGTTGTCCACCACCACCGTCCGGTAATCGGGCGGCACCGCGGCCAGTACTCCGGGCAGGGAACCGGCCTCGTTCATGCACGGGATCACGACGGTGACGTCCCGCGGAGAGATCGGCGCGCGCTCAGACACGGGGAGGTCCCGCCGGCGCGGCATCCCTCAGGGGTGCATACGCGAACGCCGCGATCCCCTCGGCGGGCAGGATCTGCGCCCGGAACCCCAGCCGCTCCCGGGCCAGCCGGGGGTCGGCGACGATGTGCCGCACGTCGCCGGGACGGTACTCGCCGGTGACGACGGGTTCGGACCCTCCGTACGAACGCGCGAGCGTCGCGGCCACCTCGCCGATCGTGGTCGGTTGTCCCGAACACACATTGAACGCCGAGAAACCCGGCAACGCCGCCTCGATCGCGGCCACGTTCGCCGCCGCGACGTCGTGGACGTGCACGAAATCCCGCGTCTGCCTGCCGTCCTCGAACACGCGCGGAGGGTCGCCGTTCTCGAGGGCGGAGCGGAACATCGCGGCCACCCCGGAGTACGGGGTGTTGCGCGGCATGTGGTCGCCGTACACGTTGTGGTAGCGCAGCGCCGTCACGGAACCGCCGGTGGCCAGTGCCCAGGCGAGGGCGTAGTGCTCCTGGGCCACCTTGGCCGCGGCGTAGAGACTCCGCGGCCGCAGCGGCGAATTCTCCTCCACGAGTGCCCACTCCAGGGGCTCACCCGTGCCGGGGTCCGTCTCGTCGAAGATCCCCGCCTCGAGGTCCTCGGCCCGCCGGGGTGCCGGCTCCACGAACTCGCCCCGGCTGTTGCGATACCGGCCCGCCCCGTAGACGACCATCGACGACGCGAGTATCAGCCGCCGGCAACCCGACTCGTGCATCGCGGCGAGCAGCGTCGCCGTGCCGAGATCGTTGTGACTGGCATAGGCCGGGGCGTCGCTCACATCGACGCCGGCGCCGACGACGGCAGCCTGATGACACACCACGTCCACACCCCTCAGCAATTCGGTCAGGGCTGGCAGGTCGCGCACGTCGGCACGCCGCACACCGTCCGGGGGTTCGGCGCCGGTGCCGTGCGCGGACGGAAGCAGTGCGTCGACGGCGACGACGTCGTGGCCGGCCTCGGTCAGTGCGGCGCGGACGTGGCCGCCGATGAATCCAGCTGCGCCCGTGAGCAGTACGCGTGTTGCCGTCATGGCAACTCGATCGGCAGGGTCACACCCTCGTGGACCCGGCAGGCGTCGCAGGGTCCGTCGGGGGCGGCGGCGATCGCGGACCGGACCAACGTCTTCAGTGAACCGAGGTTGCGCTGGAACTCGGCGAACACGTCCACGGCCCGCACCCCGTCGCCGGTCTCGATTCCCGCATCGAGATCGGTGACCAAAGCGATGGTGGCGTAGCACATCTCGAGCTCCCGGGCGAGCACCGCCTCGGGATGGCCCGTCATGTTGACGAGGGCCCAGCCCTGCCGGGCGAACCACAGGCTCTCGGCCCGGGTCGAGAACCGTGGTCCCTCGACCACCACCAGCACACCGCCCTCGACGGTGCCCGGCCGGGCGGCGGCCTTGCGCAGGTCGGCGCAGTACGGGTCGGCGAACTGGACGTGCACGCCGCCGCCGTCGAAGTACGTCTGCGCGCGGCCGCTGGTGCGGTCGACCAGCTGGTCCGGCACGACCATCGTGCCCGGTCCCAGGTCCGGGGTGAGGCTGCCGGCGGCGCAGGGTGCGAACACCCGCTGCACGCCCAGCGTGCGCAGCGCCCACAGGTTCGCGCGGTACGGGATGGTGTGGGGAGCGAATTCGTGCCTTGCTCCGTGGCGGGGGAGGAACGCCACCGTCCTGCCGTCCACGTCGCCGACCGTGATCGGGGCGCTGGGGCGGCCGTGCGGAGTGTCGATCGTGACTTCCATGGCTCCCTCGTCGAAGAACGAGTAGAAGCCGCTTCCCCCGATCACGGCGACGTCCGCGCGGACCGGGTCGGGTGAACTCGTTGCGGTCATACGCTCTATCCTCCGTCGTTATGCTGGGCGCGAGTGCGACTTTCGTCGAAGGAGATGACGTCATCGGATCCCCACAGCGCACCGGCGAGCGGAATTTCCTCTACCGCGACTTCGCCGGCGCCGGGCTCGCCCTGGTCCTCGTGGTGGTTGCGTTCGTCGTCCCGTACCTGGGGAACGAGACGATCACCCCCATCGTCAACCGGACGGTGGAGAGTGTGCGGGATTTCGCGGACGCCGCGCCGCTGTTCGGGTTCCGCGACGTGCATTTCGGGTGGGGCAGCCCGGTCGCCGTCGTCGTCGCGGCGGCGGTCGTGGTGTGGGGCCGCGGGCTGGCGCAGACGCTGTCGTGGCGGCGCCTCACGGTCGGGGTGTGGCTCGGGTCCGCCCTGTGGGCGATGGCGCTCGCACTGGTCGACGGCTGGCAGCGCGGGTTCGTCGACCGCCTGACCTCCACCGACGAGTACCTGCACGACGTCCCCGCTGTCACGGACATCCCGGCGACGCTGCGGGGCTTCGCCGACCGGATCCTGGACCTGCAGCCCGATTCGTGGACCACCCACGTGTCGGGGCACCCGCCCGGTGCGCTCTTGACCTTCATCTGGCTCGACCGGATCGGACTCGACGGCGGCGCGTGGGCGTCCACGCTGTGCGTCACGGTCGGGTCGAGTGCCGGCGCCGCCGTGATCGTCGCCGTCCGGGCGCTCGGTGACGAGGCGACGGCCCGGCGCGCGGCCCCGTTCCTGGTGCTCGCACCTGCCGCGATCTGGGTGGCGGTGTCGGCGGACGCGCTGTTCGCGGGTGTGGTGGCGTGGGGGATCGCCCTGCTGGCGTTGTCGGCGACCCGCGCCGTTCCGGTCCCCGCGCTCGTCGCCGTGGCCGCAGGGGTGCTGCTCGGATTCGGCGTCTACCTCAGCTACGGGCTCACCCTGATGGCGATTCCCGCGGTCGCGGTCCTGGTGATCGCGCGCACGGCCCGGCCGCTGGCCGGCGCACTGGTCGGCGCGCTCGCGGTGGCCGCCGTGTTCACGCTGTGCGGATTCTGGTGGTTCGACGGCTACCAGTTGGTGCAGGAACGGTACTACCAGGGCATCGCGTCGGACCGCCCCTTCGCCTACTGGGGCTGGGCCAACTTCGCGTCGCTGATCTGCGCGGTCGGGTTGGCGGTGCCCGCCGCACTGCCCCGGACGTTCGCCTGGTCGCGGGTGCGGGCGCTGTCGCCGGTTCCCGTTCTGGCGGCCGCCGCGCTCCTCGCGGTGGTGATCGCCGACCTGAGCGCGCTGAGCAAGGCGGAGACCGAGCGGATCTGGTTGCCGTTCGAATGGTGGCTCCTCTCCGCCCCCGCACTCCTGCCGCGCGGAAGCCATCGGTTCTGGCTCGCGGTGCAGGCCGCCGGTGCGCTGGCCGTCAACCATCTGCTGTTCACGAACTGGTGACGGCCGGCGCATCCGGGTAGCCGTTCGACGGCCTACAGTCACTTGGTCGCGATCGTGATGGTGGCGATCCCGACCAGCAGCCCCGGCGTGACGGCGTCGGTCTTGAACGTCTGGTTCAGCAGACCGGCGGCGTCCGCCGAGATCTTGACCTCGGTGCCCTGCAGGATCGCCGTGTCGTTCGGTCCGGTCTGCAGAGGCTTCAGCGTGCGGCCGTTGAGATCGAACAGCACCGCGTCGGTTGCCGCGGGTGAACCGTTGACGCTCACGTCGCCGGTGAGGAGCGACGTGCCCGGATCGATCGCGAAATCGGTGAGTTCGACCACGGTTCCGGGCGCCGCCAGCGACAATCCGCTGCCGTCGTGCATGATCTCGCCCTGCACGTAGGGGTCGACCGTGCCCGGCTCCCAGTACTTCACGTTGCCGCCGGTGATCGGGAAGCTGACCGATCCGTCGGCGAGGGTTGCCGTGCCCACCACTCCGGGTGTGAGGCCGAGCGTCGTCAGCGCCCCGGTGAAGCCGGGATCGAGAGCGACGGCGGTACTCACCCCGGTCAGGTTGTCGACCTGGGCGACGGGTGCGGGCTGGGAGGATGCTGCTGCGCTCATATTCGAGGATGCACTCGAATCATTGCTCGAGCACGCCGCGAGCGGGGTCAGTGCCAGGGCGCCGATGGCCGCTGCTGCGAGTGCTTTTCGATAGTTCGACATGATGATCAAACAACCTTTCCGGAGGAAGGGGTGGTGGGTGGATGTTCACTAGGTATTCGGCGCTACTTCCCCGGCGGATGGGAGCTCTTACGCCCATTCCATCCGCGCGAAGTGCCGATTCGCATGCTGCAGAACATCGATCACCCGCAGCCCGGCCACGCGCGCGACCTCGGACACGGCGGCCACGCCCACGCTCGCCCAGGCGAACCAGTCTCCGACGAGATGCTCCGTCTCCCAGCGCAGGAGTTCACGGCGCACCCCCGCCGTGGTCGGCGGATCCACCTCGGCGATCACAATTCCGTTCGGTTGCAACAGCTCTCGTGCGCGGCTGAGCACGCGAACGGGTTCGCCGCCGATGCCGATGTTGCCGTCGGCGAGCAGCACGCGGTCCCAGTTCCCCGACCGCGGCAGCGGCGCGAAGATGTCCCGATGCAACGCGACGCCGCCGCGGCGGATCGTGAGTTGCACTGCCGTGAAGGATGAATCGACGCCCAGCGCTGTGACACCGGCGGACACGAGCGCCGCGGTGAGCCGGCCCGGACCGCATCCGAGATCGACGGTGGCGCCGTGACACGCCGCCAGCATCACACGGTCGGCGATCCGATCGGCGAGCGAAGCCGAGTCGCCGCCCATCCACCGGTCGAGCGGCAGGGCGCGCCGCGTTCCCCGCGCATCACGCACCCAGCACGGGAGCCCCGCCGACGCCCGCCGCAGCAGGAGGTCCGTGGACATCCCGCTCTTCCTCATGGTCGGCTCACCGCGCCGTCGTCGTTGCGGGACAGCGCGAGTCGGGTGGCGTAGGTGAGAGCGGAGAGCGCGAAGAACGCGGCACTGAGCAGCAGCCAGCGGTCGAGATACGGTTCCTGCGTCAACCCCGTCGCCGCAAGATATGCGTCGGCGCCCTGCTCGATGATCCCCGGCAGGAACAGCAGCAGCGTCAGCCCGGACGCGAGCGCCGGCACGCGAATGTAGTTCAGCGCCGGAACCGTCCGGGACCGTGGGCGTCTCCGTCCCCGGACCGCGTCCAGCCCCGACGTCAAAGACCGGTCGGCGAGTGCGTACAGCGGGAACAGCACGAGGTCGTGGGCGATCACCGCACCGAGGAACCACACGGCGATCGACTTCCACCACACGTCCGGATTCCACAGATTCGGCAGACCCACCACCGAGACCGCGTACCCGGCGAGTGCGAACGTGAACAGCACGGCCAGCAGATGCAGCGGGTCGGCTCCGTAGACGCGGGCGAATCGGCGCATCTCACGCCTCCCGGAATTCGATGGACTGCACCCATTTGGTGTTGTGGACGCCGGGCAGGGCGGGAACGATGATCCGGGCGGGATAGCCGTGGTCGAGGGACAGTTCCGCGCCGTTCACCTCGAGGGCGAGCAGGGCGTCGGCGTTTCGCACCTGATCGGCCGTGAGCACCGCCTGATTGAACGCCCCGGACCGCTCCAGCGACGTCACCTTCGCCGAGCCGAACGCCGCCACTCCCGCGACGTCCGCGAGGTCACGCAGTCGCACGCCCGTCCACGTCTCGACGGTGGACCACCCCTCGACGCACGCGATCGGGAGGGACGCGGTGTGCGACGGCATCGCGCGCAGCTGACTTCGGCTCAGCTGTACCGGTTCCGCGCCACCCTCAACCGTCAGTCGCCAGGTGTCGTCCGTCTGTTCCGGGGTGATCTGCGCGGCCGCGGCCGTCCGGTTGATCTGAAAGTCGTTGGGGCCGTCGCCGTACGAGCGACCGCGCGGCAGCAGCAGCGCGGCGCCCCGCAGGAACCCGCCGGTGGTCTGCCCGACCGACAGCACCGCGACGAGCGCGGCGCCGCCACCGACGAGGGCGAGGGCGCCGCGCCTGCTGATCGTGGCCGGGGTGGGGTCCTCGGCCACGAGGCCGTTCTCGTCCGCCGGTTCGGGCCGGGTGTCGGCGCGGGACGTACGCAGCACTTCCCGGAACGACCGGGACCGCAGCGACCGCACCATCAACGGCACCTTCAGGATCGTGTGTGTCACGAACCCGGCGATGAAGACCCACGCGCCCCAGTAGTGCGCCGTGTAGAAGTCGAAACCGAAGATGTAGTCGTACTGGATGTTCAGGACCCCGGTGATGATCTCGAACAGCGCACCGCCGACCAGGGCGATCAGCGACAGCCGTTCGAGGGCCTGCGCCGGCGACCGCACCGGTGGGAACACGAAGAGTTTGGGGATCACCGACCACAGTTTGGCGAGCACGATCGGCACCAGGATCAGTCCGAGCCCGACGTGCAGACCCTGCGTGAGCCGGTACAGCCACGACGGCCGGGTGGGCCACGCGAAGTACGGGAGGTGCAGCCAGCCGACGTCGCCGGGGCGGGCCTGCCCGAACTGGGGCCCGTACGCGATGTAGGAGAGCAGCCCCGTGACGATGACGACGGGCAGTCCGATCAGCAGTACGAGGCCGAATACCGAGGTCAACCATGGTCCGCGCAGTGGACTGCGGAGCCGTGGGCCGCGTGAATGGTCGGTCATCGTGATCAATCCCTCCGGCTCGATCGTCTCGAGCCTCAGAGGTGATTCGGTACCGCCGCCGTGCAGGACGGGTATGCCCTTCGGGCCCGTGAGTACTTGTTAACCGCCGGACGTTAACAAATACTCACGGGTGGCCGTGCCTGATCTCGTCCCGGGGCTGGTCGTAGCGAACCATCTCGTATCCGATCATCGCGAGCAGGACTGCGGTCAGCACGCCGAGGGTGGCGAGGGCGGGGATATGCCAGACGACGGGGAGCAGCGCGATCAGCACGACCGCCGTCACGACGCGCGGCACGGTTACCGACCTCGTCGCGTACGCCTTGAAGGCGACCAGCGCGAGGAGGTACAGAGCCGCGCCACCGAACAGTGCCACCAGCGGCCAGCCGTACAGCGGATCCACCAGCCGGTGATGGTTGCCGTCGCCGACGTACGACAGGATCTTCTTCAGACCCAGCGACAGCATCACGATCCCGATCACCATCGGCAGGTGGATGAAGCTGTAGCAGTTGCGGGCGATCTTGATCTGACGCGCACCGGTCGCCTCCTCGAACGCGTGCTCCACCGCCAGGGACGTGACGTCGAAGTGCGACCACCACAGCAGTCCCGACACCGCGAGCCCCAGCAGGGACGCGACGATGATCGCCCACGAGATCGGCAGGCTCGCGACGCCGATGCCGATCGACACGATCGACTCGCCCAGCGCGACGATGATGATGAGCCCGTGCCGCTCCGCGAAGTGGCTGACCGACCGCAACCGCCAGTCGGTCCCGCCGACCAGTGTCCCGAGGTAGTCGCCGGCGAGGGCCAGGATCCACATGACGGTCTGCGCGGTACCGGTGAGCTGCGACGCGACGAGCAGGAACACGGTGCCGGTCAGCATGCTGGGCGCGAAGCGGAGCACCTGGCCGCGCAGTTGCGGGTCCTCGCGGCTGACCACCCAGAACATCACCAGGTGCAGGAGCCGGACGACGAAGTAGCCGAGGGCGAAGATGACGGGTCCGTCGAGTCCGCCCGCGAGGTCGTCGAAGGCCTCGGGGATCGTCAACGCGGTGACGAACATGGCGCCCATCGCACCGAACATCACGACCCGGACGATGCCCTCGTCGGCGCGCACGAGGTTGCAGAGCCACGCGTACCCCACCCAGCTCCACCACAGCACGGCCATCACGAGGGCGCCGCGCAGCAGATTGACGCCGGTGGGGTCCTCGGCCATCAGGTCGGTGACACGGGTGAGCGCGAAGACGAAGACGAGGTCGAAGAACAGCTCGAGCGGCGACACCGACGCTCGCTCTTCGACGAGACGGGGACGCAGACGATGGGCAAAGGTCACGGGAAGAATGCTGCCACCGGAGGGCGGCCCGGCAAAACCCCCCGTGAGTACTTGTTAACGTCGGGCGGTTAACAAGTACTCACGGGTGCTCTACTTGACGCCGCCCGCGGTGAGGCCCGACACGATGCGGCGCTGCAGGAGCAGCACGATGATGACGAGTGGGATGGTCACGACCGTTCCCGCGGCCATCACAGACGTGAACGGCTCCTCGTGCGGTTTGCTTCCCGCGAATTGTGCGATGGCGACGGTGGCCGGCTGGGTGATGTCGTTGGACAGCTGGCTCGAGATCAGGTATTCGTTCCACGACGCGATGAAGGCGAGGATCGCGGTGGTGAACAGTCCCGGTGCGGCCAAGGGCAGCAGCACCATTCGGAACGCCTGCCGCCTGCTGGCCCCGTCGATCCGGGCCGCCTCCTCGAGTTCCCACGGCAGTTCCTTGAAGAATGCGGTGAGGGTGTAGATGGTGAGGGGCAGCACGAACGAGATGTTCGGGATGATCAGCGCCTGATACGTGCCGAACCAGCCCATCGACGTGAACAGCTGGAACAGCGGTGTCAGGACGGCGACACCCGGGAACATCGACGCGGCCAGGATGATCCCGAGGACCGCGTGTTTGCCCCGGAACTGCAACCGCGCCAGTGCGTACGCGGTGCCGACCCCCACGATCAGTCCGATCGCGGTGGTGACGGCGCCGATGATCGTGCTGTTGACGAGCGCCCGGGCGAAGTGGTTACCGGCGTCCGTGGAGAACACGTTCGCGAAGTTGTCCAACGTGACGTGGGTGGGCCACGGGGTGGTGTCGAACGTGTAGTCGGAGTCCCGGAAGGCGGTGACCACCATCCAGTAGACGGGGGCCAGACCCCAGACGACGATCACCGCGAGGCCCGCGTAAGTGCGGATCGACGCGAGCGACGGTCCCCGGCGCCTGCGCGCCACCGTGGGCCGGGGAATTCCCGGCGTGACGACTGCTGTGGACATGGGTCAGGCCTTTCGCTGCTGCTCTTGGGTGTCGATCACGTTGACGCCCATCACCTTCACGAGGACGTAGGCGACGGCGAAGATGAACAGGAACGTGATCGTGGAGAGGGCGGACGCGCTGTTGAATCCCTGGCGCATCTGGTCGATCACGAGGATCGACAGTGTGGTGGTGGCGGTGCCGTCGCCGCCGCCACCGCCGGTGAGGATCGCCGGGAGGTCGTAGATCCGCAGGACGTCGAGGACGCGGAAGAGGACCGCCACCAGAATGGCCGGCTTGATGAGGGGCAACGTGATCGAACGGAACCGCTGCCACGCGCCGGCGCCGTCCATCCGCGCCGCCTCGTACACCTCGGCGGGCACCATCTGCAGTCCGGCGAGGATCAGCAACGCCACGAACGGAGTGGTCTTCCAGGCGTCGGCGATCACGACGGCGAACCGGGCGGGCCACGTGTCACCCGTCCACAGAATGTCCGTGCCGAGCAGTTTGTTGGCGATGCCGTCGTAGGCGAAGACGAAGTACCACAGTTTCGCGGTGACGGCGGTCGGGATGGCCCACGCGACGAGGATGCTGGTCCGCAGCAGTGCCCGGCCGCGGAACGCCCGGTTCATGATGGTGGCGAACCAGAGTCCCAGCGCGACCTCGATGGTGACGGTGACCACGGTGAAGAACACGGTGACCCACATCGACTGCCAGAACAGTGATCCCAGTGTGCCGCCGGGGCAGGACACCGACGCTCCGGTCGTGTCGGTGCACCGCTGGAACAGCCAGTGCGTGTAGTTCGACAGTCCCGCGAAGCCCTGGTCGACGAATTTGCCGGTGGCGGGGTCGATGGTCGGGTCCTTGAACAGCGACATCACCATCGCACTGATCACCGGGTACAGGACGACGATGCCCAGCAGGATCATGGTCGGCAGAACCAGGAGCATCGCTGCCCTGCTGCGTCCCTTTCGGGGCCGCGGCGGCGTTTCGGACGAATCCGGTTGCGGGACGACCTCGGTCGTCGGTTCCGAGAGTTCGTGAACGGTCATCGGCTTGTCTCCTCTAGGACCCGGCCGCGGCGATCGCGGACTGGATGTCGGCGGCGGCCTGGTCCACCGTCTTCTCGCCCTTGATCGCGGCGTACGCGTTGTTCTGCACGGCCCGGGTGACCGCGGGATAGAACGGGGTCACCGGCCGGGTCACGGCGTTCTCGATCGACGTCTTCAGCGTGGGGATGTACGGGTACTGCTCGATCAGTTCCGGGTCGTCGTAGACGTCGGCGCGGACGGGCGCGAGCGACCCCTGCGAGAGGAAGAACGCCTGCGACTTCTTCTCCAGGAAGAACTTCAGGAAGTCGGACGCGGTGGCCTTGTGCTCCGAGTACACGTTGATCGCGGCGCTGTGCCCGCCGAGTGTCGAGTGACCGGGCCCGTTCTTCCCCGGCAGCGGCGCCACCGCGAACTTGCCGGACACCGCGGAACTGCCCTGACCGTTCATCAGGCTGTACGCGTACGGCCAGTTGCGCATGAACAGCAGGTCGCCGCTCTGGAACGCCTGCCGGGCCTGCTCTTCCTGGAACGTGACGGACTCGCGGGGAATCGCACCCGAACGGTACGCGTCGACCAGGGACTGCAGGCCCGCCTTGGCTTCCGGGGTGGTCATCGTCGGGGTCACGCCGTCCGGTCCGAGGATCGACCCGCCCGCCGTGTTGATGGCCTCGGACGCGTTGACGGTCAGGCCCTCGTACTTGGCGTACTGGCCGGCGTAGCAGCCGATTCCGGCCTGCTGCGCCGTCCCGCACGTGCCGATCAGCTCGTCCCAGGTGGCGGGCGGGTGATCGAGCAGGTCGGTGCGGTAGTAGAGCAGGGCGCCGTCGCTGGTCTGCGGCGCCGCGTACAGGACGCCCCCGTATGTGGCCCCCGCGACGGTGGCGGGGAGCAGGCCGGACGTGTCGATCGCCATCGGGCCCTCGAGCGGTTGCAGCCATCCGCGGGCCGCGAATTCGGCGGTCCACACGACGTCGACGACGGCGACGTCGTAGCCGGGATCGCGGGACTGGAAATGCTGCACCAGGTCCTCGTGCTGCTGGTCGGCCTGGTCGGACTGCTCCTTGAACGTCACCTCCTCACCGGGATGGGTGGCGTTCCACTCGTCGATCAGCGGCCGGACGACGTTGGAGTTGTCCTTACCCTGCACGTAGGTGATGGGTCCGCGGCCGTCCAGGTTCTGCTTTTCCGCCTGCGCGGCGGCGTCGATGCCCTGATCGGCGCAGGACGTCGCCGCGAACAGGACCCCGACGGCCACCGCGGCGGCGGCGACGCGCTTCATCGTGATTCACCCGAGCCCGGTTCCGACAGCCACACCGCGGCGTCGGACGGGAGTCCGCCGGTGATGCCGGCGATCGAACCGAGCACCACGGTCGAGCCTTCGGGAAGTGCGGCCGGTTCGGTGCCGGTGTTCACCCAGCACTGCACTGCGCCGCGGGCGAACGCGAGAACGCCCGGGGGAGTGTCGAGCCACTCGACGGGATGCGGGGTGTCGAAGAACTCGGGCCGCAGTTCCAGCGCCCGGCGGTACAGCGTGAGGAACGACTCGGGGTGGCCCGCCTGCGCTTCCGCGGTGTGCGGGGCCCAGTGCCCGGGCTGCGGAAGCCAGGTGTCCTCTTCCGCGTCGAACGGGGAGAAGCCGTACGGCACTGCGTCGTTCGACCACGGGATCGGCACCCGGCAGCCGTCGCGGCCGCAGTCGGTGAAGCCGGTCTGGAACCACGTCGGATCCTGACGGACGTCGTCGGGAAGGTCCTCGACCTCTTCCAGTCCGAGTTCCTCGCCCTGGTAGATGTACGCGGTGCCGGGCAATGCCAGCTGCAGCAGCGCGGCGGCGCGGGCACGGCGCCTGCCCAGGTCGTGGTTCGGCTCCTCGAGCGCCCAGCGGGCGCGCTCCCAATCGGTTTCGACGAGGTGGTCGGGCTGCGAGCGGGAGTAGCGGGTGACGGTGCGGGGCACGTCGTGGTTGGAGAGCACCCAGGTGGCGGGTGCGCCGACGGTGGCAGCCTGCTCGAGCGCGTCGTCGATCACGGCGCGAATGCTGTCCGAGCGCCACGGGGCGCGCAGGAAGTCGAACTGGAACGCGGTGTGGAGTTCGTCGGGGCGCAGGTACCGGGCCAGCCGGTCGTTGCCGGGAACCCAGGCCTCGGCGACGAAGACGCGGTCGTTGTAGGCGTTGGCGACGGTCCGCCAGCCCCGGTACACCTCGTGGACGGCATCCTGGTCCCACGCGGGGTGCGGGTCGGTGTGCTGCGAACCGGGAAGGCGCTCACCGGCATCGGGCAGTGCGGGATCCTTGGCCAGGCCGTGGGCGACGTCGATCCGGAAGCCGTCGACGCCCTTGTCGAACCAGAAGCGCAGGATGTCCTCGAACTCCGCACGGACCTCGGGGTGCTCCCAGTTGAGGTCGGGCTGTGCGGGAGCGAACAGGTGCAGGTACCACTCGCCGGTGTCGAGACGGCTCCACGCGGGACCGCCGAATGCGCTCTGCCAGTCGTTGGGCGGCTCGTCGCCCGCCGGGCCGCGGCCGGGCCGGAAGATGTAGCGCTCGCGTGCTCCGGGCTCGTCGCGGAGCGCGGCCCCGAACCAGCGGTGCTCGCTGGAGGTGTGGTTGGGCACGATGTCGAGGATCACGCGGATCCCCAGCTCGTGGGCCTCGGCGATGAACGCCTCACCCTCCGCGAGCGTGCCGTACGACGGCTCGATGTCGCGGAAGTCGGCGACGTCGTAGCCGGCATCCGCCATCGGCGACGGGTACCAGGGGTTGATCCACACGGCGTCGACGCCGAGGTCGGCGAGGTAGGGCAGCTTGGACCGCAACCCGGTGAGGTCGCCGATGCCGTCGCCGTTCCCGTCGGCGAAGCTGCGGATGTAGACCTGGTAGACGACGGCCGTCTTCCACCAGGCTTCGGGGTGCCGGCTCGCGACGGTGGTTGCGGTCGACTCCACGGACTGGGTCATCGAATCTCCTCGGTGCGGGGATGGGATGGGCGAATGTGATGCGTAAACGTTTGCGTAATGAGCGTGAGGCACATCACAGGTTGCTGTCAACTCGAACAGGGTGATTTCTTTTACGCACTACAGCGGCTTGCGTTCCGTGAGGAATTTGCGCAAATATTTGCGTTGCTCGCTTACTGTGGGAACGTGATCCCCAAGCAGTCCGTGAACATGGCCGACGTCGCGCGCCGCACCGGCGTCTCGATCGCCACCGTCTCCCGTGCGCTGCGCGGCGAGAAGGGGGTGTCCGACGCGACGCGACTGCGGATTCAGCGGGTCGCCGACGAGTTGGCGTACGTCATCTCGCCCGAGGCGTCGAAGCTGTCGGGCGGCGCGACGGGCCGGGTGGCCGTCGTCGTGCCGTGGATCGACGCCTGGTTCTACTCACGGGTCCTCGCCGGCATCGAACACGAACTCCGTGCCGCCGACCTGGACGTGATGCTGTACTGCCTCGAGGAGTCGTCCCAGCGTGAATCGTTCTTCGAACGACTTCCGTTGCGCCGCAAGGTCGATGCGGTCATCGCCGTGGCGTTTCCGCTGACCGGGCCGGAGCGGGCACGGCTCGAGGAGATGGACGTGACCGTGGTGGTCATCGGCGCGCACGCCGGTGACTTCCCGTCCGTCCGGATCGACGACGAACTGGCCGCGCGCCAGGCCGTCGGCCATCTGATCAGGATCGGGCACACGCGGATCGGCATGATCCGCACCGTCGACCCGGAAGGGCGGTCCTGGGCGGGCGACATCGCCCGGGTCGCGGGTTTCCACGGTGCACTCGCCGACGCCGGACTCGACGACGACTGCATCGCGACCGTGCCCTGGGGCGTCGAGGGCGGCGAGCGCGGCATGGAACTGCTGCTCAGCCGAGCCGACGTGCCCACCGCGGTGTTCTGTCATTCCGACGAGGTCGCAGTCGGAGCGCTACGCACGCTGCGGCGAGCGGGGGTACCCGTCCCGGCCGGGATGTCGGTGATCGGCATCGACGATCACCCGACGGCGGAGCTGGCCGACCTGACCACGGTCCGGCAACCGGTGGGAGAGCAGGGAGCGGCGGCGGGCCGGGTGGTCGTGGACCTGCTGAGCGGGCGGGAACCGGCGGAACGGGCGGTCGTGCTCCCGACCCACCTGGTGGTCAGGGGCTCGACCGCCCGTCCCGCGGAACTCTGAGGTCAGCGCACCAGGCGCTCGCCCGCCGCGTCGGTGGCGAAGAGGTGCGCGTGTGCCTCGTCGACGCGGACGTGCACGACCTGGCCCTTCTCGGGTGGGTTGCGCCAGTCGACGCGCGCGACCAGGTTCTCGGTTCGTCCGTGGACGGTGGTGCGGCCGAACACGAATGCCTCGGAGCCGAGCTCCTCGACGACGTCGATCTCGAGTTTCAGTCCACCGGAATCGGCGATCTCGACGTGCTCGGGACGGATCCCGAAGATCACCTCGCGGCCCGCCGCCGCGAGCGCATCGCGGGGGACGGGCACCAGCTGGTCGCCGATCAGCACGCCGCCGTCGGTGACGGGCACGGTGAACAGATTCATCGACGGTGAGCCCATGAACCCGGCGACGAACACGTTCGCGGGCCTGCGGTAGAGCTCGCGCGGGGAGGCGCACTGCTGCAGCACGCCGCCCTTGAGGACGGCGACGCGGTCGCCCATCGTCATGGCCTCGACCTGGTCGTGGGTGACGTAGACGGTGGTGGTGCCGAGGCGGCGCTGGAGCTGGGCGATCTGGGTGCGGGTCTGCACGCGCAGCTTCGCGTCGAGGTTCGACAGCGGCTCGTCCATCAGGAACACCTGCGGTTGCCGGACGATGGCGCGGCCCATGGCAACTCGCTGCCGCTGGCCGCCGGAGAGTGCCTTGGGTTTGCGGTCGAGGTAGGCGCCGAGGTCGAGCATGTCGGCGGCCTCCGCGACGCGGGTGCGGATCTCGGACTTGTCGGTGCCTGCGAGTTTGAGGGCGAAGCCCATGTTCTCGGCGACGGTCATGTGCGGGTAGAGCGCGTAGTTCTGGAACACCATCGCGATGTCGCGGTCCTTGGGTTCGGCGTGCGTGACGTCGCGGCCGCCGATCAGGATCTGGCCGCCGTCGACGTCCTCGAGCCCGGCGAGCATCCGCAGCGACGTGGATTTTCCGCAGCCGGACGGGCCGACGAGGACGAGGAACTCGCCGTCCTCGATGTGCAGATCGAGTTGATCGACGGCGGGGACGTCGGACCCGGGAAAGAGCCTGGTCGCGCGGTCGTACGTGATTGTTGCCATGAGAAATGAATCCCTCCACCGGCAGGAACGTGCCGGACGATCCGAGTGTCAGGGGCGTGCCGGCTTGTGCCGACGGGAGAGAACTATGGCGCAGATCACAGGGCTTGTCCACTCGGGTGTCCGGCGTCCACGCCCACTCCGGACCAACGGGACGCTCGTTGCGTCAGATCGAACGAGCGTCCCGTTCGTCCGTCGAACATTCCGCCCCCGTCAGCGGGACGACTGCGTCCGACGCCCCAGGGCGGGGACGGCGATGCCGAAGCAGAACGCGATCGCGACGCCGAGCACGGTTTCGGAAAACCGTTCGGTGAAGCGGTATCCGGCCTGTTCGGGATCGGAATACAGCAGCAGGACGAACACGAGGAACGTGGTGAACGTGGAGGTCACGTACCAGCGACTGCGGTGGGTTGCCGCGGCGGTCGCGACGACCGCGACGACGGCGGCGCTGTAGACCCAGTCGGCGGGAGTCGCACCGACGACGAGCACGGCCGCCGTGCCCCCGATGAGCATCGACGCGATCCGTCCCGCCATGCGGGTCACCTGTTCGTCGGTGTCGGGACGCATCACGAGAAGTGCTGCTGCGCAGGCCCAGCCGACGTGGTCGAGGTCGAGGGCGAACCCGATCGCGGCGGCGGTCGCGCCTGCGGCGCCGAGTCGGACGCCGTACCCGAGGGTGATCGCGGTCCCGGGCCGAACGGGCGCGACGGCAGCATGTTCGGGGAGCAGCAGCGAAACGACATACGCGAACACCGAACCGCCGATCATGAGCACGGCGAGTCCGACTGCTGTGGCCGGGTCGTCGTAGCTGAGCCCGACTCCGACCAGCGGCACCGACAGCGTCGACAAGACCCTGCCGAGGTTTCGCCGCTTCGCGACGGTGGTCCGTGCGAGCGCCGCCGCACCGACTGCGAGGGTGAACACGACCACGATCGCCAGCAGGGGTGTGTGGGCGACGAGTGAGCCCAGCACCATCGGCAGCCCGGTCAGGATCCCGATGAGAATCAGTGCAGCCCGCGCCCGTCGGGTCGGCGGCAGTCCCATGATCGCCGCGGGCAGCACCCCCACCGCCAGCGCGACACCCGACGGGACGGCGACGGCGGCGGTGACCGCGGCGGCCGGCGCGGCGTCGACGGCGCCCAGCGCCGCGGCCCGCCATTGCCAGTCGATGCGCCGGGTGCCGGTCTCGCCCGGTTCCGGCTGCTGGTGGGCGCCGGGCACGAGCTACGGGCCTGCCGGCTCGATCGACCATGGGGAGCTCATCGAATCCTCCTTCGTGCGATTCGGCGATCGCGATCTCAGATTCCTCCTACCTGTGCGGATGCGGATCACTCCTCGGGGATGAGATCGGGAAGCGGCCGATCGGTGCTGACATACCCAGCACTTTGTTCTCAGAAAAACCAAAGTACGTATTGATAACGAGCCAAAGGTCCTCTAGTGTCAGCGTGACACCGCTCACTCGTAGATTTGAAGAGGACACGAGACATGGCTCTGACAATTGGCATCGACGTGGGTGGCACGAAGATCGCTGCCGGCGTGGTCGACACCGACGGAGTCATCCACCGGATGGTGCGTCGTGACACCCCGTCCCACGATGCGCGCGGTGTCGAGAACGTCATCGCCGAACTCGTCCGGGATCTGGCCGATACCCACCCGGTCCAGGCCGTCGGCATCGGCGCGGCAGGCTTCGTCGCCGCCGACCTCAGCACCGTGCTGTTCGCCCCGAACCTCGCCTGGCGCAACGAACCGCTCGGTGCGGTGGTCGAAGCGGCGTGCGGATTGCCGACGGTGGTGGAGAACGACGCCAACGCCGCCGCCTGGGGCGAAGCGCGCTTCGGGGCCGGGCGGACGGGACAGACCGTCGTCGTGCTCACCGTGGGAACCGGGATCGGCGGCGGTATCGTCGTCGACGGCGTCCTCCACCGCGGCAAGTTCGGGGTGGCCGCGGAGTTCGGGCACCTCAACGTCGAACCGCACGGCCGCCGGTGCGGCTGCGGCAACCACGGCTGCTGGGAGCGTTACGCCAGCGGGCGGGCACTCGTCCGGGAAGCGCAGGACCTCGCGAACGTGTCGCCCGGTTTCGCCGCCGACCTCCTCGCCCGCGCAGGCGGCAGGGCCGACGCCATCACCGGCCTGCACGTCACCGCCGCCGCACAGGACGGCGACCCCGCCGCGCTCGAATGTTTCCGGGTGATCGGTTCCTGGCTGGGACACGGCATGGCGGACATCGCCGCGTTCTTCGACCCCGACCTGTTCATCATCGGCGGGGGAGTCTGCGAGGCCGGTGAACTGCTGCGCGGTCCCGCCGCCGCCGCTTTCGAGAACCGTCTCACGGGACGCGCACATCGACCGGTCGCCGAGGTGCGACTGGCGGAACTCGGCGCGAACGTCGGCATCGTCGGCGCCGCCGATCTGGCCCGGGAACGAGTTCTCGGGCTCGCACACAACGGCTCACGAGTATCTGGAGGAGTGCAATGTCCAATCGGTTGAGTCTTCCCATTCCGGTCGCCGAGGTGTGGGACTGGCAGAGGGACGCCGCGTGCCGCGGCTACGAATCGTCCACCTTCTTCCACCCCGACCGCGAACGCGGCCGGGCACGCGAGATGCGGGACTTCCGCGCCAAGATGATCTGCCGCGGCTGCCCCGTGCTGGTGCAGTGCCGGGAGCACGCGCTCAGTGTCGGTGAACCGTACGGCATCTGGGGCGGTCTCTCCGCGAACGAACGCGAAGAACTGCTCGCCAATCACCACGGCCGGGTCGACGAGGCGGTCGCGGAATCGTTCGGGTTCGACCTGGCACGCCAGGCCTGAGCGGTCAGCTGCCCGCGGGCAGCATGACCACCCGGCTGTTGTCGGTGTCCGCGACGTACACATCGCCCCGGCTCGACACGGCGATCCCTTCCGGCTGGTCCAGGCCCGTGAACGGGAGGACCTCCTGCTCGTCCGAACCGGCGGGCAGCCGCAGAATCCGATTGTGGTTCTGGTCGATCGCGTACACGGTTCCTTCGTCGTCGACCGCGACACCACCGACGCTCTGGAGGTCGGTGAACGGCAGGAAGCTCTGGGCGCGGGTGGCAGCGTTCCACGCGAGCACCTTGTTGGGCGTGCCGACGTACAGATCGCCCTGCTCACCGACGGCGACGGCGAACGGCCCGATCACCGTCAGGGGTACCGCGACGGGGGCGGCGGTGACGTCGCGCAGGGCCATCACCCGGTTGTTCAGCGTGTCCGCGACGTACAGCGTTCCATCCGGTCCGAGCGCGATTCCGAACGGCTGGTTCAGCCCGCCGATCGGCATCGGTACCTGGGTGCTGCCGTGCAGCATCGTCACGGTGTTGGTCACGAGATCGGAGACGTACACGTCGCCGGACGTGCTGACCGCAACTCCCTGCGGAACGTCGAGTCCGGTGAAGGGAAGAACCGTCTGCTCGTAGGACCCGGCGCGCACCTCCAGAACCTGTTTGGCCGCGCTGTCCGCGATGTACAGGTTCCCGCTGCCCGAGACCGCGAGCCCGGCCGGGCCCTGCAAGCCGGTCAGCGGGAGCACCACCTGCCTGTCGGCCGACTCCTCGCCAGGCCAGACGACATAGGCGACAGCGGCGGCGACGAGGACAACCGCCAGAAGGGCGGCGAGCAGCCAGCGTGTGCGCCGCCACCGGCCCGCGACCGTTGTCGGTGTCGTCGGCTCCGCACCCGGCTCGGCGTCGGGCCGGGTCACGGCGGGACGGCTCGTCCGGGTGGTCGCCGCGGAGTCGGCGAGGCCGGCAGGGCGGGTGACACTGCCCGGCCCGTCCCACTCGATCGCGTGGACGGCGTCGCTGAACTCACGACACGTCGAGTAGCGCTCCTCGCGGTCCTTGGCCATGGCGCGCGCGACGACGGCGTCGACACCGGCGGGCAGCCCGGGTCGCACCACACTCGGCTTGGGAATCGGCCCGTTCAGATGACCGTGCATCACCGACGACGCGGTGGTCCCGGGAAACGGCGGTTCGTTGGTGAGCAGATGGAAGAACGTGCAGCCCAACGCGTAGATGTCGACACGGTGGTCGAGTTTCCGGCCCTCGATCTGCTCGGGCGCCGCGTAGTGCAGCGTCGCCACCAGCATCCCGGTGCGGGTCAGCTGATGCGTCTCGTCCAGGGCCTTGGCGGTGCCGAAATCGGTGAGCAGCACACGTTCGGGGTCGCCCGGCGCGAGCAGGATGTTCGCCGGCTTCACGTCGCGATGCAGGATCCCCGCCTCGTGCGCGTGATCGAGCGCCTTCCCGGTCTCGCTGACGATGTGCACGGCGCGCTCCACGTCCAGTGCCCCGGAATTGAGCGCTCTCCGGGCGTCGACGCCGGGAACGTACTGCATCGCGATCCACAACCGGCCGCCCTCGCGGCCGCGGTCGTGGACGGTGACGATGTTGGGATGGTCGAGATGGGCGGCGTGGTCCGCTTCCGACTCGAAACGCGACCGGACGTAGTCGTCGCTCGTCCACGACGTGTCGAGCAGTTTGAGAGCGACCTTGCGCGGCAGGTTGGGATGCTGGGCGAGGTAGACGGTGCCCATCCCGCCTCGTCCCAGAACCCGTTCGATCACGTAGCCGGCAAACACCGTGCCCGGTTCGAACTCGCCGCTCACTCGGCTTCACCGCCTCCCGGGACCCTTCCCCATTGAACCCCGACGCCCGGTCAGTCCGGTAGCCTGCGCATCTCGATGACGGTCAGTCCCAGCGCGTCGAAGCGGGCCAGCATGCCCCGGAGATCCGTCGGGCCGTCGACCGGACCGTAGAGCGTCGTGTCACCGGTCGTGACGTCCGAGACGTCCAACTCGGGGAAGGCCGCCAGCACCCGATCGGACAGGGCGCCGCTGATCAGGAAGGCGTACCTGACCTTGCCGGGCCAGTTCGATTCAGGACGCACCACGGCGGGCTCCTTCATTCGCATCGTCGTTCCAGAACTCGGTCAGCCGTAGATTTCAGGGTGACCGACGGAACGGCGACGCGCCTCACCCGCAAGTGGTGAACCGTCTCAGAGCAAACCGTTGTGTTGCGCGGCGGCGATCGCGTCGCGGCGGGACGTGACGCCGAGTTTGCGGTAGATCCCGCGCAGATGCGTCTTCACCGTGTTCACCGACACGCACAGGTCGGCCGCGATCTGCTCGGCGGTGCGCCACGACGGAAGCTCCACGAGGAGTTCCAGTTCACGGGGAGTGAGCATGTCGGATGCCGTGCTCTCCGACCGCGGAAACGACGCGCGGAGCCTCTCCGCGAACGGTTCGAGGACCCCGAACCGGCCGGTGCTCCGCACGAGGAGATCCCGGATCTGTGGTCCGCAGTCGTGGAACGGACGCAGCACCGACTGCGGCTCCGCGAGACGCAACGCCTCGGTGAGTGCGCTGTGGGCGCGCGAATCATGTTTGCGGGCAAGCGCGATCGACGCGTCCACGAGCCACGCCGCGATCAGGTTGGTGCCCGCGGCGCATTCCAGTTCACCGTCCAGGACCGGCTGGATCGTCCGGCGGGCCAGGTCGAGGCGGTGCAGGTGCAGGTGAATGATCGCCTCGACGAGGGGTGTGTCGCCGGTGGGCCCGAGGATGGCCTGCGCCTCGGTGGCCAACTCGTGCGCCCACCCGATCTCACCGGCGGACAGATACGCGTACTGGATGGCGGGCAGCAGCACCGCCCGGATTCCCGGCGGCATCGGCAGCGCGGACGACACGGGGCTGTCCGCATGCACCATCGTCACCGAACCGTGCCGGTGTTCGGACTCGTCGAGACCGAACAGGGCCGCGGCGCCGTCGGCGAGACCGGCGGTTCCGGTGCTCGCGCGACGCAACGCCTCGGCGGATTCGGCGGCGACGCGGGCGGCGTCGGGGTCCATCCGCATGTAGCGGCACCAGGAGTCGATGAGCTTCGTCAACTGGAACGTCGGATCGCTCGTCGCCGACTGCGTCCGGCCGATCGTCAGGGCCTCGTCCACCAGTTCGGACGCCACCGTGACGTCCCCCCGCGACATCGAGACGGCGGCGAGAGTCCCCAGGCAGTACATGACGCTCAACGGTGCGTCGCCGAGCCTCGCGTGCGCGAGCGACCTCCCGAGCACGGCCTCCGCCTCGTCGTCCCGTCCGAGGAAGAGCAGCGCACGCCCTTCCTGGAGCAGGACGAACGCGTCGAGATCGGGGTCGCCGCTCGATCCGCYGCCCACGCTCTGCAGCCGCTTCAGCGCGGTCTCGATGTCGCCGGTGCCGATCGCGGTCTGCACCCGCAGCGATTCGCGGAGCAGCAGGTGCACCCGGGATTCGGTGGCGCCGTCCACCAGTAGCCCCGACTTCCTGCGGTCGAGGAGTTCGAGGGTGGACGTGGCCACCGGGATGTTTCCCGAGGCGAGCGCGGCGGCGGCGCGGAGCAGCCGCGCCGACGGATGGTCCTGCGACGCACGGGGCGCCCTCGTGAGAATCCGGTCGACGGCCTCGCCGTGGCCGCCGATGATCAGGGGCAGCGACGTCCGGGCCAGCAGAGCCACGATCTCGTCGTGATCACCGGAGTTCACCGCGTGTTCGAGTGCGAGCAGTGCATCCCCGAATTCGTCGTGCCAGTGGGCCGCCGTCAATTCGAGATGCTCGACTTCGACGTGGCCGATCCGGCTGATCTCCGCGCGCAGATAGCTGCGCAGCAGCGGGTGGTAGCGGTAGTGCGTGGGGTTCTCGGTGATCCGGCTGATCAGGAAATTGTGGTGCTCGAGCCAATCGATGTTGCCGTGCGCGTCGGTGCAGCCCGTGAGTTTCTCGGCGAGTTCGACCGTGAACGAGACGGGGACGGACGTGCGCAGGAGGAACTCGCGCATCTCGTCGGTCTGGCCGGCGAGGACCTCCTCGATGAGATAGTCGGCGACGGCCCGGCGGTCGCCCGAGAACTCGGCGATCAATCGGCTCGGATCCGGATGTCCTTCCAAAGACATTCCCGCCAGCCGGATTCCGGCAGCCCAGCCCTCCGTGCGAACCATCAGGGCGTCGAGATCGTCCGGGGACAGCACCACGCCGTGCTCGTCGAGCATCTCGGCGGACTCGTCGGACGTGAAGGCGAGATCCGTTGCCGTGAGCGTGAACAGCCTGCCGTCCAGGCGAAGCCGCTGCAGCGCGAGCGGCGGCTCGAACCGTCCGACGATGACCGTCCGCAGCATCGGTGGTTGCCAGCGCATGAACGACTCGAGGTCGGTGAGCACGTCGGTGTCGCGCAGGAGATGGGCGTCGTCGATGATCATCCAGATGTTCTCGCCGAGTTCGTGCAACGCGGCCGACAATGTGGCGCCGAGGTCCGGTGACTCGGAAACGAGCCCGGCGCACGCCTTCTGCAGACGAGGATTTCCGGAGTCGGTGAGCGCGCGGAGGATCGCCCGGTGGACGACGTCGAGGTCGTTGTGCCGCTCCTCGATCGTGAGCCAGGCAATGGTCGGAGCGTCGTCGGCGGCCAGCAACTCCCGCGCCCAGTCGGCCACCGCCCGCGTCTTTCCCGACCCGGCAGGCGCGCAGACCAGCGCGACCGGATAGGGGTGGGTCTCGTCGGTGAGCGCGTCGGTGAGCATGGTGTGCAGGCGGGTCCGGGTGACCGTTCGACCCCCTGCACTCGAAGGTATTCGAGTACTCAGATGAAATTCCCCGAGCGGTGCTGCCGCCACGCCGACCCCCAATTCTCGCTGCACCGAGAAACGATCTTCGACAAACGTCAATCTCCGACGCAGTAAGCCGGTGCGATGATTTTAGCGAGAACCCGGTGTTCTGTGTGGATGAACGTGGTTTCCGCAAACCGGCAGCAATCCGAAGTTCACACGAGACGGGTGAATCCGTAGCCGGCGGATCGGCGGACCATGGCCACGTCGGAGAGCACACGGCAGCGGCGAAGTGCCTGAATGGAGTGACCATGAAGTTGGCAGTGGCCGGGCTGATGATGTCGATCGCACTCGTCGCTGCGGGGTGCTCGACCAGCGACGATGCGCTGGAGACGAGCGCGTCGCCGACGACGGCAGGCGGGACCGGCGCGGTCACCGTGCCCGACGCCTACACGGGACTGATCCTCACCCCGATCGGTGATCCGACCTTCCCGTTCCCGGGAACCGACGGGAAGTACCACGTCGCCTACGACCTCCAGTTGACGAACGCGACACCCGTCCCGGCGACCCTCGACAAACTGGACGTCGTCGACGGGACCGACCCGGCGAAGGTGATCGCGTCGTTCTCCGGTGCGGCGCTCGTCGAGCCGAATTGTCCGTACGGCGACTGCAACCGGTTGCGGATGCTCACCGCGCCGGCCGCCACCTCCACGGCGATTCCGCCGCAGGAAAGTCGCATCGTGTTCGTCGACTACACGTTCGACTCGCTCGATCAGGCCCCGAAGGCGGTGCTCCACCACCTCTACGGCAGCGCCGCCGCGGCTCCGTCGTCGCGGGAACCGTCCGCCGTCGACTATCTGACCACCGCCCTCGACATCGATGCCGGGACCCCACGCGTCATCTCGCCACCGCTGAAGGGCGACAACTGGATTGCCCTCAACGGCTGCTGCCTGCCGGGCTTCCCGCACCGGACGTCGCCGCTCCCGGTCGACGGCAAGATCAACAACAGTCAGCGGTTCGCGATCGACTGGAAACGCACCAACGACCAGGGCGAGTTCTACACCGGCGACCGGACGAAGAACGAAAGCTACGTCGACTACGGGTCCGACGTGTACGCCGTCGCCGACGGAACGGTCGTGGCCACGCTCGACAACGTGCCCGCCAACGCCCCGGGCACACTGCCCGCCGAGGTGCCGGAACTCGCCGCGAAACTCACCGTCGAGAACGTCGACGGAAACCACGTCGTCCTCGACCTCGGGGGCGGCGTCTACGCGATGTACGCGCACTTCATCGAGGGTTCGCTGCTCGTCAAGCCCGGGGACAAGGTCTCGAAGGGCGACACCCTCGCGAAACTCGGGAACACCGGCAACGCCAACGCGTCGCACCTGCACTTCCAGCTTATGAACGGCCCGAGCCTGCTCTACGCCGACTCCCTGCCGTACGTCTTCGACAGCTTTGAATACGAGGGGCAGGTGGCGCCGAAGCAGATCCTCGACGCGGACGACTACCTGTCGGGGCAGTTCCTGCAGGGAAAACTGCCCAGCGGTGAGCCGCGGACGGATCAGCTTCCGAGCAACCTCGCGATCGTCGACTTCGGATAGGCGGCTCCGCCGCCCGTGCGCCTTTCTGGTAGCTGGAACAACCAGAAAGGCGCACGGGCGCGGAGCGCCTACGGCGTGACGATCGGGAACGCGTTGTCGGGCGGGTCGAGCAATTCGGTGAGGGCGAGGAGTTTCGACGGGTCACCCGTCACCTCGATGCCCTCCAGACCCCGGCCGGCGAACAGGGCGAGCAATTGCATCTTCGTCAGGGTCAGCGTGACGTCCGGTTGCGTCGGCGTCCTCGGCGCGACCGTCTGGATGAGCGCGCCGTTGGACAACGTCGTCCGGTAGTGCGCTTCGGGTTCGGTGAAGTGCCACTCCGCGACGAGGGTCGCGTCCCAGGCCCGCGGGCCGTTGATGCGGAGGGCGACGGAGTCGAAGATCTGGTCGATCGTCAGGGCGCTCAGCATGTCCGCGCCGAGGTCGCTGAGCGGCGGGGCGACGATGCCGCCGCGCAGTTCGAGTGCCCCGGTGAGGTAGAAGTTGCGCCACGTCGCGTTCTCTGCGCCGAACCCGAGTTGCTCGTACGTGCGGGCCAGCAGGTCCTTGGCCGCGTCGTCGGAGGGGTCGGCGAACACGGCGTGCTTGAGCAGTTCGGCCGCGAACCGCAGGTCTCCGCGCTCGAGGTACTGCGTCGCCTTCGACCGGACCTCGTCCTGGCCGCCCATGCACTCGACGTAGCGGGTGGCCACGCTTTCGGGTGGATGCTGCCACAGCGACGTCGGGTTGCCGTCGAACCAGCCCATGTACCGCTGGTAGATCGCCTTCACGTTGTGGCTGACCGAGCCGTAGTACCCGCGCGCATGCCAGGCGGATTCGAGGGCGGGCGGCAGCGGGAAGTTTTCGGCGATCTCGATCCCGGTCAGTCCCGCGTTGAGCATTCTCAGCGTCTGGTCGTGCAGGTACTGGTACAGGTCGCGCTGCTCCGACAGGAATTTCACCACCCGGTCGCGACCCCACGTCGGCCAGTGGTGGGACGCGAACGCGACGTCGTAGCCGCCGTCGAACATCTCGATCGCCTGGTCGAGATACCGCGACCAGGCGCGGGGATCGCGGACCAGTGCGCCGCGCAACGTGAGGAGATTGTGCAGGTTGTGGGTGGCGTTCTCCGCCATGCACAGTGCCCGGTGGTCCGGGAACAGGAAGTTCATCTCGGCGGGCGCCTCCGTTCCCGGTGTCACCTGGAAGAGGATCCGGATGCCGTCGACGGTCTCCTCCTGACCGGTGTGGGTGATGTCGACGGTCGGCGGGATCAGCCCCGGCCTGCCGGTCGACGTGTTCGTTCCGAGCCCCGCACCGAGGTGCCCGCGCGGACCCTTGGGCAGCAGCGGTCCGTACATGTAGGTGGCGCGCCTGCCCATTGCCGTTCCGGCGTAGATGTTCTCGGAGACCGCGTGTTCGAGGAACCCTTCGGGGGCGAGGATCGGGACGTCGCCGCGACCGTCCGGGAGGACGCCGAAGACACCGCCGAAGTGGTCGATGTGGGAGTGCGTGTAGATGACGCCGGTGACGGGCCGGTCGCCCCGGTTCTTCCGGTACAGCGCGAGCGCGGCGGCCGCGGTCTCCTGCGAGATGAGCGGGTCGATCACCAGGACACCTGTCTCGCCCTCGACGATCGTCATGTTGGACAGGTCGATTCCGCGTAGCTGGTAGATGCCCTCGGTGACCTCGTACAGACCGTCCTTCGCGCACAGTTGCGATTGCCGCCACAGACTCGGGTCGGCCGTGTCCGGGCAGTCGCCGGACAGGAACGCATACTCCTGCATGTCCCACACCGCGCGACCGTCCGCGTCCGTGACGGTGCAGGGGTCGAGACGGTCGACGAAACCGCGGTCGGCGTCCTCGAAATCGGTGGTGTCGGAGAAGTCGGGTGTCATGGTTCTTCCTTCTCGTGTCGTGGCGGGGTGGGGGTGGTGGCCGGTGCCGGGGGTGTGGGAGAGCTGCTGAGGATCGTGTTGACCCACCTCGTGGACGGGTCGATGTCGATCAGCAGTGCCTTCGCCATCAGCGTCAGCGGGATGGCGAGGATCGCGCCGAGCGGTCCGAGGATCCACGTCCAGAACACCAGCGACAGGAACGTGAAGGTCACGGACAGGCCGACGGCGTCCCCGACGAACTTGGGCTGGATCACGGACTGGATGATGACGTTGATGACGCTGTACAGGACGATGACCGTCAGCATCAGTCCCGGACCGCCCTGCAGCAGCGCGAGCAGGGCGGGTGGGACGAGTCCGAGAACGAAGCCGACGTTCGGGATGTAGTTGGTGATGAACGACAGCAGGCCCCACAGGATCGGCAGCGGAATCCCCAGTGCCCACAGTGCCCCGGTGTCGATGACCGCGACGATCAATCCGAAGACGGTGGTCACGACCAGGTACTTGCGGGTGCCGAGGGAGAAGGCGGAGAGGGCGGTGGCGATGTCGGGGCGCATCCGCGTGACGATGCTCATCCGCGAACCGTAGGAGCTTCCGTCGACCGCCATGAACAGCAGGAGGGCGGCGAGGAACAGCAGGTTCGAGAAGATTCCCAGCATCGCCTGCAGGATGCCGTCCACGAAACCGAACACCGTGGCGTAATCCACCTGGGAGAGCATGGTCTGGGCGCTGGCGGAGTTCACGCCGTTGCTGTTCAGGAAGCTCTGAGCGTCGTCGATGAGGGACGTGAAGTCGTCCGCGTACTGCGGGAGCAGCGTGGCGAGCTGCGCGACCGACAGCGCCAGCGACAGCACGAGTACGACGAGGATGCCGTTGACGACCAGGATCGCGGCGATCGTCGCGAGCCACGCGGGCACGCCCTTCCCGTGCAGCCATACGGGGAGCGGATGGACCGCGACGGTGAGCATGAGGGCGAGGAAGATCGGGGCGAGGATCGGTGCCGCCACCTGGATCCCGGCCACGGTGACGACGAGCGCGGCCAGTCCGAGGATCACGATCAGGCCCCGCGGCATCGACCACCGAGAGTCCGGCTCCGCGCCGGATACGTCCTGCGGATCGATCATCGCGTGTCCCTTCGCAACGCCGGGGGTTCCGGGATGCCCCGATTCGACTCTTGCACCGGCGCGTCGGCGTCACATCATCCGTTGCAGATGAGGATCACCCGGCGCGGATGATGCCTCCCACCGCCGGGGGTCGGACGATTCGACTGTTCGCAAACACACTTTCGAGAAGGGCATGGACATGACGACTACCCCGGAGTCCAGGACGGACAGCCCTGTGAAACAGGGTTTTGCAGCAGGAACTTCACTGGCAGCGGCGATATTGCTGCTGACCGTCGGCGTGATCTCGTTCTTCCAGGGCATCGCCGCAGTCGCGTCCGACGATCTGCTGGTCATCGGCGTCCAGTACACCTACCAGTTCGACACCACCGCGTGGGGCTGGATCCACATCGTGCTGGGCGTCGTCCTGGCCATCAGCGCGATCGGACTGATGACGGGCGCCACGTGGGCTCGCGTCGTCGCGGTCTGCATCGCCGCGCTGTCGATCCTCGCCAACTTCCTGTGGCTGCCCTACTACCCGCTGTGGTCGATTCTGATCATCGCACTCGACGTCGTCGTGATCTGGGCGGTCACCACCTGGGACACCGCCAGGGACTAGGACGATGACGACGTGGTGAGTACCGTGACCGGCACCTGGCCGGTGTTCGGCTCGCTGCGGGACTACCAACGGGGGTGGGTCAGGCCCGATGTGATCGCGGGCCTGACCGTGTGGGCGGTGCTGGTCCCGGAGGCACTGGCCTACGCGACCATCGCGGGGGTGCCACCGGTCGTCGGCCTCTACGCGGCGGTCCCGGCACTGATCCTGTACGCGGCGGCGGGCAGTTCGCGTCACCTCGTGGTGGGTCCGATGTCGGCGACCGCAGCCCTGTCGGCGGCGATCGTCGCGCCGCTGGCCGGTGCGGACGGCGGAAAGTATGCAGCGCTGTCCGCCGTCCTCGCGATCGCCACCGGGATCGCGGGGCTGCTGGCCGGTTTGCTGCGCCTCGGATTCATCGCCTCGTTCATCTCCGAGCCGGTGCTGAAGGGCTTCATCGTCGGCCTCGCCCTCACCATCATCGTCGGACAGGTGCCCGCGCTGTTCGGAGTGGAGAAGGAGAAGGGCAACTTCTTCGAACAGGCCTGGGGGGTGCTCACCCATCTCGGGGACACGCACTGGGTGACGCTCGTCGTCGGCGGTCTCAGCCTGGTGGTGGTGCTCGGGTTCAAACGCTGGCTGCCGCTGGTCCCGGGATCCCTGCTCGCCGTGCTCCTCGGGATCGCGGCGGTGTCGCTGTTCGGGCTGGACGACCGGGGCGTCGACATCGTCGGTCACATCGATCCGGGTCTGCCCTCGCTCGGTCTGCCGGCCGGAGTCGGGTTCGACGACTACGTGGACCTGCTGGGTCCGGCGGTCGGGGTGCTGCTGATCGGCTTCGCCGAAGGTCTCGGCGCCGCGAAGACGTACGCGGCGAAGGAAGGCTACGAGATCGACCCGAACCGGGAACTTCTCGGCCTCGGCACCGCAAACCTCGGTTCCGGGCTGTGCTCGGGAATGGTGGTCAACGGCAGCCTCTCCAAGACGGCGGTGAATGGAGGGGCGGGCGCGAAATCTCAGGTCAGCGGTCTCGTCGTCGCCGCGCTGACCGTGGTCACGCTGCTGTTCCTCACCGGCCTCTTCGAGAACCTGCCCGAAGCGACCCTGGCCGCGGTGGTGATCGCCGCCGTCGTCGAACTCGTCGACATCGCCGCGCTCCGCGGGCTGTACGGGGTGTGGACGAGGCGGCTGGGCAGCATCTACGGCCACGCCGCGCGCGCCGACTTCGCGGCGGCTCTCGCGGCGATGGTGGGCGTCCTGCTGTTCGACACCCTGCCCGGGCTGGTCATCGGCATCGGCGTGTCCATGCTCCTGCTGCTCTACCGGGCCTCCCGCCCGCACGTCGCGGCGCTCGTGAAGGACGGGTCGCTGTGGGTGGACGCCGAACGCCACCCCGAACTGCCCTCCACCCCGCACGTGGTGGTCGTGCGGGTGGAGTCCGGATTGTTCTTCGCCAACGCCGATCACGTGAAGGACCGCATCGAAGAACTGTGCACCGACGACACCAGGACGGTGGTGCTCGACGCGGAGACGTCCCCGTTCATCGACGTCAGTGCGGCGCAGATGCTCGGGCAACTGCGGGACGCCCTGAAACGCAAGGGCGTCGACCTCCGGGTGGCCCGCGACATCGGCCAGTTCCGCGACACGATGCGCCGGGCGGACTCCGAAACTTCACCCGTCGGCCTGTACCCGACCGTGCGGGAAGCGCTTGCCGATGTGAGCCGGAAACGGCCAGAGGAGGATTCGTGACCGTCAGCGCAGAATTGCAGGAACTCGCCGCGAAGGCGTGGGTGTACGGGTTTCCGCTGGTGTTCGATCTCGACCAGGTGAACCGCTTCGTGTCGGAGGGGATGGGGAGCCTCGACGCGGGACCCTTCAACACGTTCAGCCATGCCCGCACACTCGCCGGGCCGCGGGACACGTTCGTCTCGGTCAACAACGACACCGTCTACTCGATCGCCCAGATCGACCTCGGCCACGGACCGCAACTGCTCCGGGTGCCCGACAGCGGCGGCGCGTACTACGTGCTGCAGTTCGTCGACGCGTGGACCGACAATTTCGCGTACGTCGGCAAACGCGCGACGGGAACGGCGGCCGGCCGTTATCTGCTGACCGGCCCCGGGTGGTCCGGCGAGGTCCCCGCCGGCGCGACGCGGATCGCGTTCCCCACGTCGGTGGGCACCATCGTCGGCCGCTGGGCCTGCGACGGCGAGGCCGATCTGGAGCGGGTGAAGGCACTGCAGTCGGCCCTGACGTTGGAACCTGTCGGCGACCAGGCGCAGGTGGTCGGTCTGCCCGCACCCGACCCGAACGTCCCCGAGGACCTTCGGTTCTGGGAGAAGCTGCGGGTGTATTCGCAGGCGTACCCGCCCGCCGCGCAGGACCTGATCGCCGAGCAGATGTTCGCCCCACTCGGGTTGCTCGAGACCGGGGCGTCGCCGTACCTCGAGGCGCCGCCGGATCTCGCGTCCGTCCTCACGGCGGGCGCCGAGGCCGGGCACCAATCGTTGGTTGCCGCACTGAAATCGGGTGCCGGTGCGGCGGTCGTCAACGGCTGGCAGTTGATGTACCACGCCTTCGACTACAACGACGACTTCTTCGAGGTCGGCACCGTGAACTCACCCGAGTGGCGGATCGAGGACCGCTCGAAGGCACTGGGACTGCGGGCCGGCGCCGCGATGGCGGGACTGTGGGGCAACCACGGCTACGAGGCCGCATACGCGCCGATCTACCACGACAGCGAAGGCAACGAACTGTCCGGCGAACACACCTACATACTCACGTTCGCGCCGACCCCGCCCGTCGACGCGTTCTGGTCGATCACCATGTACGACCTCCCGGAGTTCTTTCTCGTCGACAATCCCCTCGACCGCTACTCGATCGGCGACCGCACCCCGGGACTGGTGTTCGCCGACGACGGTTCGCTGACCATCACGCTCGGCGCGACCGCCCCGGCCGACCCGGTCGCCCGCGCCAACTGGCTGCCCACACCGGACGCCGGATTCCGGCCGATGCTGCGGATGTACAGCCCCCGGGCCGAGGTGTTCGACGGAACGTTCGAGATCCCGCCGATCGTGAAGACCAAGTGATCCGGGAGACAGTGAATCGGCGGTAGTGTTCGGGCCGATTCGAGGGGGGATCGAGTGAAGAAAGTCGCCGCGGCGCTCCTGTGCGCCGCGATCACGTCCGGGTGCGCGCACAGCGTGTCGGGGACCGCGGGAGCGTCCCCGCTGCAGGAACTGAGTCCGGACCAGCAGCGGCACGTCCACGTCGAGGATGAGCTCCGCGCCGCCGATCCGTGCGGACTGCTCGACGAGGCGGTGGTGCGGCACGCCGGGACGGTCCAGCAGTACGGGTCGGCCGTGCAACTGCCGGTGTGCTCGGCGCTGATGACGCAGCCCGACGGCGTCACCACCTATGTGGAGGTGTCCCTGCTGCCGTCGATGCTGTCCGACGCATCGCTGACGCGGCCGGAGACGGTGGACGGGGTGACCGTCTACCGCGGTGCGGGCGCCGACCTGACCCGCGGGACGTGCGAGCGTGTCTTCCGGCTGCCCCTCGGAACCGACGACGAACAGGTGGGACGGCCGCCTGCGACCGTCCGCGCCGGAACCGTCGCGGGCCAGGACGCCTGCCCGCTGGCCGACGCGGTGCTGGACTCGGCGATCGACAGGATGCGGTCGGGGCTGCCCGCCCGCGACGCCGGCTCCCCGGATCAGGTGGCGCTCGCCGTCCACGACCCCTGCGAAGTCCTCGACGTGCTGGGGACCACGGCGGGCGGACGCGTCGTCGATCCGGAGTCGCCGCCTGCCCCGTTCGACTGCGTCGTGTTCCCGAATCCGAATCGGGTGCCCGGGAGCGAGGTGACCGTGTCGTTCACGATGTCGCCGGTGAAGGAAAACAGACCACTTGTTCCCGCCGAGCCGGAGACGGTCGGCGACCGGTGCCGGTGGACGAGCCCGATGGGTGAGCCGATCGACATCACACGGCCCGCAGCGGGTGTCGACGAGTTCACCCGCAGGCTCGGCCACGCGGGTGCAGTCGTCACTGTTCACGGCCCGAACTGCGCGGCCGTGGCAAGGGTCGCGGACGCCGCGAACACGGCGTTCGGATAGGCGTCCGACCGGACTCACCCGGGATCAGATTGGACTCCGCCGGTAAGCTCAACAGCTGGACCAGTACAGATTCATCGACCTGGAGGTAGAAACGCGTGGCTCTCGTCGTCCAGAAGTACGGCGGATCCTCGGTGGCAACCGCCGAGAGAATCCGACGAGTGGCTGAACGGATCGTCGAGACCAAGAAGGCCGGCAACGATGTCGTCGTCGTGGTTTCAGCGATGGGGGACACCACTGATGAGCTGCTCGATCTGGCTCAGCAGGTGTGCCCAGCCCCACCCGCCCGCGAAATGGACATGCTGCTGACCTCCGGTGAGCGCATCTCCAATTCTCTCGTCGCAATGGCAATTCATTCGCTCGGTGCGGAGGCCCGTTCGTTCACGGGCTCGCAGGCGGGTGTCATCACCACCGGTGCTCACGGCAACGCCAAGATCATCGACGTCACACCGGGCCGCGTCCGGGATGCGCTCGACGAGGGCTCGATCGTCCTCGTCGCCGGATTCCAGGGCGTCAGCCAGGACAGCAAGGACGTGACGACCCTCGGGCGCGGCGGTTCGGACACCACCGCGGTGGCCCTCGCAGCAGCCCTCGAGGCCGACGTCTGCGAGATCTACACCGACGTCGACGGAATTTTCACCGCCGACCCGCGCATCGTTCCCGACGCGCAGCGGCTCGAGACGGTGTCGTTCGAGGAGATGCTCGAACTCGCGGCGTGCGGCGCGAAGGTGCTCATGCTCCGCTGCGTCGAGTACGCCCGCCGATACAACGTGCCTGTGCACGTCCGTTCGTCATACACGACCAAGCCGGGCACCATCGTGTCCGGATCGATGGAGGACATCCCCGTGGAAGAGGCAATCATCACCGGAGTCGCGCACGATCGCGGCGAGTCCAAGATCACCGTCGTCGGCCTGCCCGACACCCCCGGTTACGCCGCGCAGGTCTTCCGCGCGGTCGCCGAGGCGGAGATCAACATCGACATGGTGCTGCAGAACATCTCGAAGGTCGAGACCGGCAAGACGGACATCACGTTCACCCTGCCGACGGCCGACGGCCCGCGGGCGGTCGAGAAGCTGACCAAGTTGCAGGGCGAGATCGGCTTCACGCAGGTGCTGTTCGACGACCACATCGGCAAGGTGTCGCTGGTCGGTGCGGGCATGAAGAGCCACCCGGGCGTCACCGCGACGTTCTGCGAGGCCCTCGCGAAGGCGGGCGTCAACATCGACCTCATCTCCACGTCGGAGATCCGCATCTCGGTGCTCGTCAAGGACGTGGAGCTGGACAAGGCCGTCAAGGCGATCCACGATGCATTCGAGCTCGGCGGCGACGAAGAAGCCGTCGTGCACGCAGGAACGGGACGGTAATCATGACCACCATCGCTGTCGTCGGTGCCACCGGACAGGTCGGCATCGTCATGCGCACCCTCCTCGAGGAACGCAATTTCCCCGCGGACAAGGTGCGGTTCTTCGCCTCCGCGCGGTCGGCGGGCAAGAAGCTGCCGTTCCGCGGCGAGGAGATCGTCGTCGAGGACGCGTCCGCGACGTCCGACGAGGACCTGAAGGGCATCGACATCGCCCTGTTCTCGGCCGGTGCCACGCTGTCCCGTGAGCAGGCCCCGCGCTTCGCGGCGGCCGGTGCCACCGTCGTCGACAACTCGTCCGCGTTCCGCAAGGACCCCGACGTTCCGCTGGTCGTCAGCGAGGTCAACCCGGAGCAGGCGAAGAACCCGCCGAAGGGCATCATCGCCAACCCGAACTGCACCACGATGGCCGCGATGCCGGTGCTGAAGGTCCTGCACGACGAGGCCGGACTGCAGCGTCTCATCGTGTCGAGCTACCAGGCCGTCTCCGGCAGCGGCATCGCCGGTGTCGAGGAGTTGGTGGGCCAGGCACGCGCCGTCATCGGCGACGCGGAGAAGCTGGTCCACGACGGCAGCGCCGTCGACTTCCCGGCCCCGAACAAGTACGTCGCACCGATCGCGTTCAACGTGCTGCCGCTGGCCGGCTCCATCGTCGACGACGGCAGCGGTGAGACGGACGAGGACCAGAAGCTCCGCAACGAGAGCCGCAAGATCCTCGGCCTGCCCGACCTGCTGGTGTCGGGCACGTGCGTCCGGGTCCCCGTGATCACGGGTCACTCGTTGTCGATCAACGCCGAGTTCGAGCGTCCGCTGTCGGTGGAACGCGCACAGGAGATCCTGTCGAAGGCTCCCGGCGTGCAGCTCGTGGACGTCCCCACCCCGCTGCAGGCCGCGGGCAGCGACCCGTCGCTGGTCGGGCGCATCCGTCAGGATCCGGGTGTTCCGGAGGGCCGCGGTCTGGCGCTGTTCGTGTCCGGCGACAACCTGCGTAAGGGTGCCGCCCTCAACACCATTCAGATCGCCGAACTGCTCGTCTAGCTCCCCCCACGTGAGTGGCAAAGTGTGCTCCCGCACGCTTTGCCGCTCACGTGTCGGTTGCGGGTGGATACTGGGCCGATGAGAGTGGTCGGGGCCGCGGTGGCGGCGGTTCTGCTGCTGCTCACCGGCGCGGCCGAGGTCTCCGCGCAGCCGCCCGGGATCCTGCTGTCGCAGGAGCAGCTGCCCCCCGGTACGGTCCCCGCCCAGGCGGGCGACAGCGTCCGGGTGCGGTACTCCACCCTCCGTACCTCCACCGCGACCGGTGAATCGACCGGATCGGTCTTCCTTCCCCGCGGCGACCCGCCCTCCGGCGGCTGGCCGGTGGTGTCCTACGCCCACGGCACCGTCGGTGTCGCCGATCAGTGCGCACCGTCCGTCGCCGGGTTCAACTACGTCGAACTGCCCGCGATCGAGCAGTGGCTCGCAGCCGGGTATGCCGTCGCTGCAACGGATTACGCGGGAATCGGCACAGCGGGTGTCAACGCCTATCTGGACGGTCCGGCGGCCGCCGCGAACGCCGTCGACGTCGTCCTGGCCGCACACGAGGTCTACGGCGACGTGCTCGCCGACCGGTGGACCGTCACCGGACTGTCGCAGGGCGGGCAGGCGACCTACTTCGCCGCCCGCGAGGCCACCGCGCGGGCACCCGCGCTCGACTTCCGGGGCGCCGTCGCCGTGGCCGCGCCGACCCACCTCGACCAGCTCTTCCCGGCCGCGGGTCCGGCCATTCCGGCTCTGCCGACCACCGGAATCGTGAACTACGCACTGCTGACCCTCGCCGGTATCGACGACCAGCGTCCCGAGGTCGACATCCGGCGCTACCTGTCGCCGACAGGACTCGACCTGATGGAGTTCGCGAAGGTGACGTGCAGCCGCGAACTCGGCCGGTACCTGCTGGCCCACCCCACGTCGGTCGGCGACCTGTTCGCGGCGCCGCTGTGGAACGACCGGTTCCGGGAGCTGTTCCGGGAGATGCAGCAGGTGCCCGTCGACGGCTTCGACCGTCCCCTGCGGGTGGTGCACAGTTTGTCCGATGCGTCGGTGCCGATTCCGTTGACGTGGGCGCAGCTCGCCGAGATGCGGCAGCACGGGGTGAACGTCGAATTCCAGCAACTCGTCGGTGAGGACCATCGCGGGTCGCTGATGGCCTCCATGCCGGACTCCCTCGCGTTCGCCGCGCGCGTGCTGTCCCCCAGGTGAGTGGCAAAGCGTCCTCGAGCACGCTTTGCCGCTCACCTCACCCGGGACGTGCGAGGCGGACACGGCCGCCCGACCCTACGGTTCGGACATGGGCTCAGTCATCGGAGAACTGTTACCGCTCGCGGTGGGTGTCGCGATCTCGCCGATACCGATCATCGCCGTCATCCTCATGTTGCTGTCGAAGCGTGCGGGCGGGGCGAGCGCGGGCTTCGGTGTCGGCTGGATCCTGGGCATCGTCGTCGCGACAGGGATCTTCGTGCTCCTCGCCGGCAGCGTCGACACGTCCGACTCCGACGGCCCTTCCGCGACGGCGTCGTGGGTGAAAGTCGTTCTGGGTGTGCTGCTGCTCCTGCTCGCGGGGCGGCAGTGGCGAAGTCGCAACGCCGACGCGGAACCCCCGAAGTGGATGCAGGCCATCGACGACCTGAACTTCGTGAAGTCCACGGGACTCGGATTCGCGCTGGCGGCGATCAATCCCAAGAACCTGCTGCTCTGCGTGTCCGCGGGCGTCGGAATCGGCACCGCCGGCGTGAGCGGGGCAGAGCAGGTGGTGGCCCTTCTCGTGTACACCGTGCTGGCCGGGTCGACCGTCCTCGTCCCGGTGGTCGCGTACGCCGTGGCCGCCGACAGGATGCGCGGGACCCTCGACAGCCTCAAGGTCTGGCTGCAGGCCAACAACGCCGCCGTGATGAGCGTGCTGCTACTCGTGATGGGCGCCGTCGTCCTCGGTAAGGGACTCGGCGGCCTGTTCTGACGCGATCGCGTCCGGTCCGCGCAGGTAGTGCCCGACGTAGCCCTCGTCGAGCGCGATGGCCTTGACGATCACCGCGGACCCTACGATCACGACGGACAGGACGAACAGCCAGCTGATCGCGGTGAATACCAGGCCGAGCGGCCCGAACTGGTGTTGCGCGGCTGCGGTGATCCGGGGCAGGACGAGGCGTCCGCCGACGTGGAGGGCGGTGAGCGCGGCGGCGGTCAGCATCCCGGTCGCCCAGAGAACGCGACCCTTGAGGGTGCCTATCGTCAACAGGTACGGGCTGAGGGTCCACACGGCCATCCACACCGCGAACTCCCCGGCGACTGCGAGAGGTGGACCGATGAACCGGACGTTCGTGAGCTCGCTGGCCAGGCCGATCGCCGTCCCCGACAGCGCGACGGCGAACAGGACGACGAGCCACCGCCAGGCGTCTCGGAGGCTGATCGACGGGACGTTCCAGATCTTGCCGTAGACCCGGGCGAGGGCCCGCGCGAAGGACGTGCCGCTGATCGCGATCATCAGCAGCCCGACGACCCCGAACGCGGCGAAGGAGGGGTTCGTGGTGTCGACGTCGCCGGAGGTGGATGTCAGTTCCGTGGGGTCGAAGCCGAACTGGGTCTTGATGGTGCTTGCGGTCACGTTCCAACTGCTCAGTGTGGATGCCGCGATCATCACGGGCAGCACGGACGTGAAGATCCTGGCGGCGAGCGTCATCGACCTGTCGAAGAGTTCGATCCCCACCAGCCCGTCGATGATGCGCCGGACCGTGCGCCCGGGCGGGGTCCCCTGGAGCCAGCCGTTTGCCGTTTCGGTGTGCGCGGCCAGAGCTTCCCTGGCCAGCGCCACAGATAGTTTCGTCGACCGCACTCTTCGAGCGAACACCGATTCGGACGGGTTGTCATCATCCGCGTCAGGTGAGAACGCGGGGTCCGGTCACGGGCGGACGATGCACCGGAACCCGATGTGGCAGGTCGACGTCTCCTCGGTGTCACCCTGCCGGGCCGAGGGCCGGTAGCGGAGGCAGTAGTTGGGCGCGCAGAGATGCGAGCCGCCTTTGATCACGCGGCGCGCGTACGGCTCGTGCGGGTCCGGGGCGGCAGCGGCGTCGATGCGGGGGTTCGCCGGAATGCAGCAGGAACTCGCGGGTGCCACGTTCTTGCCGCCCGCGGAGTGGTCGGCGGTGAAGTAGTCGGTGGTCCATTCCCACACGTTGCCGGCCATGTCGCCGAGTCCGTAACCGTTGGGCCGGAAATGGCCGACCGGCGACGTCCCGGCGAACCCGTCCTCGAGGAGGTTCTCCCACGGGAACTGCCCCTGCCACACGTTTCCGCCGGGCCTGCCACCCGGTTCGTGCTCGTCGCCCCACACGAACGGCTTCCGGTCCAGGCCGCCGCGGGCGGCGAACTCCCATTCGGCCTCGGTCGGCAGGTCCTTGCCCGCCCACTCCGCGTAGGCGCGGGCGTCGAACCACGACACGTGGGTGACGGGATGGCGTTCGCGTCCGCCGACGTTGCTGCCCGGACCCTCCGGGTGCCGCCAGTCGGCGCCCGGCGTGAACGACCACCAGCGGGTGAAGTCGTCGAGGGGCACGGGGCCGGGGGTCGGGGTGAACACCAGCGAACCGGGCACGAGCAACGCCGGATCCGCGCCGGGGTACTGGGTGGGGTCGGGGGCGATCTCGGCGGTCGTGACGTGGCCGGTGTCCTTCACGAACCGCCGGAACTCGGCGACGGTGACCTGGTGCGAGTCCATCCAGAACCCGTCGACCGTCACCTGGTGGACGGGGCGTTCCTCGGGGTAGAAGTCCTCCGAACCCATCCAGAAGGTGCCCCCGGGGATCCATGCCATGTTCTTCGGAACTGCACGAGTCATGGGGTCAGACTGGCACGACGACGGCCGCCGTGCGACGGTGCGCCCGTAAACCGGGTGCGCGCGGCGACGGTTGGGGTACCGTCGGCTACTCGAGTCGGCTACTCCAGTCGCAGCGCTGGTCGCATCGTGCAGGGGGCTCCACCGTATGGATGGACGAATTCCGCGTAGGTCGTTCGTGCGTGGTCTGGCGCTGACGGCCGGGCTCGGCGCCGTCGGAGCGGGGTCGGCGAGCGCCTACCCGTTCGGGATCGATCCACTGCGGCCGTTCGTCTTCTCCTCGCCGCCGCTGCAGCCGTTCCGGGAACAGTTGCCGCCGTTGCCGGTGCTCGGCGGGACCGCCGTCGAGGTGCACGCGAGCAGCACGATGCACGTGTTCCATCCCGACCTGCCTGCATCCCCGGCCCTCGGCTACGGCGGCATGGATTACCTGGGCCCGACGATCGAGGCGCACGTCGGCGAACGGACCTCACTGACCTACCRCAACGACATCACGAGCAACCCCCTCGCCGCCGACGTCGACACGCGGATCCACGGCGTGAGCGAGCAGGACCGCACCCAGGTCCCGACGTCGCTGCACCTGCACGGCGGACGGACGCCCCCCGAGTTCGACGGACACCCCGAGGACACGATGCGGCCGGGACAGGGGATGGTGCACGAGTTCCCGAACCGGCAGGACGCCTGCGCGCTCTGGTATCACGACCACGCGATGGGCGTCACCCGGCTCAACATCTACGCAGGGCTGGCGGGCATGTACCTGCTGCGCGACGAGTACGACACCGGTCAGACCGGCAACCCGCTCGGTCTGCCTGCGGGCGAGTTCGAACTGCCGCTGGTGTTGCAGGACAAGAACTTCACCGACGACGGACGGCAGAGTGTCCGCTCCAACCCGCTGAATCCGCAGGGCAGCTGGGAGGCCGCCACCCCCGGCGACGTGGGGGTGGTGAACGGCAAGGTGTGGCCGGAGATGCCGGTGGCGCGCGGCCTGTACCGGCTGCGGATGGTGAACGCCGCGTCGTTCAGCGTGTGGAATCTGTTCTTCGAGAACCGGATGAGGTTCTGGGTGATCGGCGCCGAGGGCGGGCTGCTCGACGCGCCCGTCGCCACCGACCACGTCCGCCTCGGACCGGGGGAGCGGGTGGACCTCCTCGTCGACTTCGGGGCCCTCGCCCCGGGTACGACGGTGGAACTGCGCAACGACGAGCCGATCCCGGCGCAGGTCGCGCAGCGGGGCGTGCAAATCATGCCGCGGTTCTGCCGGTTCCGGGTGGGGCCCGCCGCCGGGTTCACCGGTGGCGTGCCGGAGACGCTGCGGGGCGGAAGCCGTGGCCTCGCCGTGCTCCCGCCCGTCGCGCGGCCGTCGGTGGTGCGCAACGTGTCGGTGATGCAGCTCGCGCAGGGTCTGGGTCAGCCGTCGCCGCTGATGTCGCTGAACAACCTGCGCTACACGACCGACGACATCGAGATGCCCCGGCAGGGGACCGTCGAGCAGTGGAACATCGTCAACGTCACGCCCGAACCGCATCCGATCCACCTGCATCTGGTGACGTTCCGGGTGATCGGACGGCAGGCGATCGACACGAACGCCCTGATGCAGGCCGTCCCGGTACCCGCGGTCGGGGTGCGGTGGACGCCGTCGGCGGACCCGTTCGTTCTCGGGCCGAACCTGGCGCCGCAGGTGTGGGAGTCCGGGTTCAAGGACACCGTGATTGCGGACGCGAACTCGATCACCCGGATCGTCGTCCGGTTCCCGACGGCGGACGAACTCGGCTTCGACCCGGACGCCACGTTCGGGATGTCKGCGGCGCACACGATGGATCACTCCGGTGGCGGCCACATGGAGCCGTCGTCGCATCCGCTGCAGGGGTACGTGTGGCACTGCCACATGCTCGACCACGAGGACCACGACATGATGCTGCGGTACCGCCTCGTGCCGTAGGCCCGTGAGTACTTATTAACGACCCGCGGTTAATAAGTACTCACAGGTGCATTTACAAGCAGTCTGGACTGTTTTCTTTTTTCCGCTTACAGTGCTGGGTGTGACACCTGACACGGCAGTAGCCAAAACGACCCGCACGCAGGCCGAGCGGACCGCGGCGATGCGCACGAAGCTGCTCGACGCGGCCGTCGACTCCCTGGTCGAGTTCGGATACGCCCGCACCACGACGCAGGGCATCGCGCGGCGGGCCGGGGTGTCGCGCGGCGCGCAGTTGCACCACTTCCCGACCAAGGAGTCGCTGGTGGTGGCCGCGGTGGAGCATCTCGTGGACAAGCGGATGGAGGAGATCCTCGCCACCGAAGTGGATGCCGGCCGCGGCATCGAGGTGCTCGCCGACGCCTTCTCCGGACCGCTGTTCTACGCGGCCCTCGAACTGTGGGTGGCCGCCCGCACCGACCCGGCCCTGTTCGAGGCGACGGTCCCGCTGGAGCGGAAGGTCACCGACGCGCTGCGTCGCGGGTCGGCGGAGGTGTTCGGCGATCGGTTCGACTCCGACGCCATCGAGCTCAGTATCGAATTGGTTCGCGGTCTGGCGGTGTCGGCACTGTTCCGCACCCCCGAGGCCGAACAGTCACTACGCGCGCGGCTGTTGCCCGTGTGGGAATCGAAGGTGGAGAAGTCGTGAATCTTCCGCAGCACGTACACACCCTGATCGTGGGGGCGGGTTTCGCGGGCATGGGCCTGGCGGCGCGCATCCTGCAGACGCAGCCGCAGGCCGACGTCCTGATCATCGAGCGCGGCGACGACGTCGGCGGCACGTGGCGCGACAACACCTACCCGGGGTGCGCGTGCGACGTCCCGACGTCGCTGTATTCGTACTCGTTCGCCCCCAGCGCCGACTGGAGTCACACGTTCGCCCGCCAGCCCGAGATCCATCGCTACCTGAAGAAGGTCGCGGCCGACACCGGTGTCCGGTCCCGGGTGGTCACCGAGTGCGAACTGCAGGAGGCGCACTGGGGCGACGACGCGGCCGTCTGGACCGTTCGGACGAGCCGCGGAACGCTGACGGCCGACGTCGTGGTGGCCGCGACCGGTGCGCTGTCGACACCCAGCGTCCCGGACATGCCCGGGCTGGAAACCTTCGGCGGCACCACGTTCCATTCGGCCACGTGGAATCACGACCACGACCTCACCGGTGAACGCGTGGCCGTCATCGGAACCGGCGCGTCGGCGGTGCAGTTCGTGCCCGAGATCGCGCCCGTCGCCGAGCACCTCACCGTGTTCCAGCGCACCCCCGCCTGGGTGATCCCGCGACTCGACCGTGCACTGCCGGACTCCGAGAAGGCCCTCTACCGGCGATTGCCGTTGGTGCAGAAGGTAGTCCGCGGTTCGGTGTACAGCTTCCGGGAAGCCTTGGGCGGGGTGCTCGCCCACGCCACCGGACTGCTGCCGGTGTTCGAGGCGGTGGCCCGGGTGCACCTCCGCCGGCAGGTGCGCGATCCCGAACTGCGCCGCAAGCTCACACCGAACTTCACGATCGGCTGCAAGCGGATGCTGCTGTCGAACGACTGGCTCCGGACCCTCGACCGCCCCGACGTCACGCTCGTCGACGCCGGACTCGCCGGGGTGACAGCGGACGGCGTCGTCGACGCGGTGGGCAACGAGCACAAGGTCGACACCATCATCTTCGCGACCGGGTTCACGCCGACGGAACCGCCGGTGGCGCACGCGTTGCGCGGGGCGAACGGCCGCACCCTCGCCGAGCACTGGGCCGGGAGCCCGAGTGCGTACAAGGGGACCACCGTCGCCGGGTTCCCCAACCTGTTCCTGATGTACGGGCCCAACACCAATCTCGGTCACAGCTCCATCGTCTACATGCTCGAATCGCAGTCCGCGTACATCGCCGACGCGTTGACGGCGATGCACCACAACGGAATCGCGGCTTTCGAGGTCACCGAGGAGGCGCAGCGCCGATACAACACCCGCATCCAGTCCGAACTGCAGACCACCGTCTGGAACAAGGGCGGCTGCTCGAGCTGGTACTACGACTCCGAGGGCCGGAACTCCGTCCAGTGGCCGACGTTCACCTGGAAGTTCCGCTCGCAGTTGCAGCGCTTCGACCGGGAGAACTACGTATCCCGGCGCAGGACGGCGAAGAAGACCGTCGCGTGACGCATTACGACGTGGTCGTGGTCGGCTCCGGTTTCGGCGGCAGCGTCGCGGCGCTCCGGCTCACCGAGAAGGGGTACCGGGTCGGTGTTCTCGAGGCGGGCAGGCGCTTCACCGACGACGAACTGCCCGAGACGAGCTGGCGGTTGCGACGCTACCTGTGGGCACCCTGGCTGGGCTGTTACGGCGTGCAACGGATCCACCTCCTGCCTGACGTCCTGGTCATGGCCGGCGCCGGGGTCGGCGGTGGTTCGCTGAACTACGCGAACACGCTGTACCAGCCGCCGCGCCGCTTCTTCGAGGACCGGCAGTGGGCGCACATCACCGACTGGCAGTCGGAGCTGGCCCCGTATTACGAGCAGGCGAAGCGGATGCTGGGGGTGACGACCAATCCGTCGTTCACCCCCGCCGACGCCGTCATGCGCGAGGTCGCCGAGGAGATGGGCGTCGGTACGACGTTCACGTCCACACCGGTGGGTGTCTTCTTCGGCGAACCGGGGTCGCGGGTGGCCGACCCGTTCTTCGGCGGCGAGGGTCCCGACCGCACGGGGTGCACCGAGTGCGGCAGTTGCATGACGGGTTGCCGTGTGGGAGCGAAGAACACGCTCGTCAAGAATTACCTCCACCTCGCGGAGAAGGCGGGCGCCCGGGTCCATCCGCTGACGACGGTGAAAGAGTTGCGCCCCCGGCCCGGCGGCGGCTACGAGTTGCGGACCCGCCGCACCGACGGAATCCGTAGGCGGGAGCGCACGTTCACCGCCGACCAGGTGGTGGTCGCCGCGGGCACGTACGGCACCGCCCGGCTGCTGCTGGCGATGAAGGAATCCGGTGCGCTGCCACGGTTGTCGCCGAGGCTGGGGTCGGTGGTGCGCACCAACTCGGAGGCGGTGCTCGCGGCCACGGCCAGGAACCGCGACACCGACTTCACGAAAGGCGTGGCCATCACGTCCTCGTTCCACCCGGACGACCACACCCACATCGAGCCGGTGCGGTACGGCAAGGGCAGCAACGCGATCGGGCTGCTGCAGACCGTCCTCAGCGACGGCGGTGGCCGGGCGCCGCGGCTGCTGAAAACGGTGGGAGTCGCGCTGCGCCGGCCCGGGGCGTTCGCCCGCAGCCTGTCGGTGCGGCACTGGTCGGAGCGCACCGTGATCGCGCTCGTGATGCAGACCGACGACAATTCGCTCGAGCTCGCCAAAGGGAAGGGCCGACTCGGGCGCGCGGTCACCAGCCGTCCGGGTCCCGGAGATCCGCCGCCTGAATGGATCCCGCAGGGGCACACAGCCATCAGGAAGGTGGCCGCGCGGATCGGGGGAGACCCCGGCGGCTCCGTCGCCGACGTCGTGAACATTCCGATGACCGCGCATTTCCTCGGGGGATGCGCCATCGGGGACTCGCCGGACACCGGGGTCGTCGACCCCTACCTGCGCGCGTACGGACACGACGGGCTGCACGTGGCCGACGGGTCGGTGGTGAGCGCGAACCTCGGCGTCAACCCGTCGCTCACCATCACCGCCCAGGCCGAGCGCGCGTTCGCGCTGTGGCCCAACAGGGGTGAGACCGACACCCGGCCCGAGCCAGGCAAGCCATACGTACGTATCGCACCGTCACCGCCCCGGAATCCGGTGGTGCCCGCCGACGCGCCGGGCGCACTGCGGCTTCCGCTGACGGTCGTGAACCGAAGGGAGACAGTCGATGTGGAGCGTGCCTGAATCGACCACCGACCGCACCGACTGGCCCGAGAGCTCACCGCCCCCGTGGCCGGCGGCCGTCCGCGCGACGCTGTGGTGGCACCGCAGCACCGCGGCCGCCCGCGCCCTCGGACCCGGCGGCGCCACCGTCCCGATGACCCTCGCGATGATGGTCGACTATCTCGACTCGCCCGTCGGGCCCTACCGGGAAATCCTCGCCAGCCCGGTGCTCCGCGCGCCGGGGCGTCGTATCGGCGTCCTGCCGCGCATGGCGGTCCCGTTCATCGCCGTGGATTCGGAACCCTCCGTGCACGGTGGACGTGCACACTGGAGCCTGCCCAAGGTGCCTGCCGAGTTCGGCGGCGACGTGCACGGCGACTTCGAGGCGTCGTCCGGGGCGTGGCGCGTCACCACGAGCACCCGGCCGCGCGGACCGCGGCTACCGATCGCCGGAGCGCTGGGGTTCGCGCAACCGGGTGACGACGGTCGTGGTCTCGTGACGGCGTCCGCGCGGCTCCGCGGCCACTTTCGGTACGCCCGCGTGGACGTGGCGGCCGACGGACCCACGCTCGCCGACTGGCTTACGCCGGGAACGCATCACGGCGTCGTGATCACGGACGGCCGGATGACCACCGGGCCCGCGCGTAGGCGCTGACAGCCCGGGGCGCTACGCGATCTCCGCGGCGACGCCGGCGAGGCGCGGCAACACGGTGTCGCGCCAGCCCGGACCCATCCGCTCGAACGCGTCGCGGCTGCGTTTGTCGTCGAGGTCGAAGCCCGAGTGGTCGAGGAACAGGCGCGTGCCCGCACCCTCGGGAACGAGGCGCCACACCAGCGTCCAGTTCTCGGTGAACGTGTAGACGAAGCGCCGTTCCGGCTCGACCTCGACCACTTCGCAGGGCACGGCGCCCCAGCCGGGCATGTCGAGGTGGAACCGGTGCCCGACGGTGGCGGCGATGTCGCCCGCGGCCCACCAGCGGGCGAGCAGATCCGGCTCGGTGAGGGCGCGCCACACCTTGGCCGGCGGCGCGGCGATGAACTGGTCGACGGAGATCCGGGTGGTGGTGCGGTCGGTCACGAGTCCTCCTCGAGGAAGTCGGCGAGTGTGCGCAGGCGGTGACGCCAGAACCGCTCGAACGGGTGCAGCCAGTCGCCGACGTCGGCGAGCGGCTCGGCGGTCAGGTGGTAGTGCCGCTGCCGTCCGGACGGTTCGTCGCGGACGAGCCCGGCCCGGCGCAGCACCTGCAGATGCTCCGCCACCGCGGGGCGGCTGAGGTCGAACCGGCCCGCGAGCTCCCCGGCGGTGAGCGGTCCGTCCACCAGGATTTCCAGCAGACGCCGTCGCACGGGGTTGGCGAGGGCGAGGAAGACGTCGTCGTCGGGCACGGGGCGAGCTTATGTCGGAGATTTCCGACATGTCAATAATCTCCGACACATCCTTTTCTTGACTAATTCCAAAAAGGCGCGATACTGGAACACATGCAACACGGCACGGATCCCACAGCGCAGCTGCGCGGCGTGGGCCTCCGTGTCACYGCACCACGTGTTGCAGTGTTGAATGCGGTTGCCGTACGGCCGCATTCCGACGTCGACGACATCGCAGCCGTAGTCCGCGAAGAGCTGGGATCGGTCTCCACCCAGGCGGTATACGACGTCCTCAAGGCGTGCACCGCCGCCGGTCTGCTCAGACGTATCGAACCCGCGGGATCGCCCGCACGGTTCGAAACCCGTACCGGAGACAACCACCACCACCTCGTGTGCCGCAGCTGCGGGACCGTCGTGGACGTGGACTGCGCGGTCGGCGAGGCACCGTGCCTCGACCCCTCGCAGGCCCACGGATTCGAGATCGACGAGGCCGAGGTCGTCTTCTGGGGGCTCTGCTCTCAGTGCCAGGCCGACGCGCAGAGCGAAACCGGGTCGGCAGCAGCCCTGTCCTGATCCCGGTTCGTTCCCGCCGATACACCCTCACCCGATTGCAACCTGGAGGCTCTCAACTGGGTGGGGGTCTAGGGGGCCGCGTCGTAGGCCCCTCGGCGTACAGGTTTCCGGTCAGCGAGTTTTCGACCGGGAGGATCGCGACGTCAACCTGGATGGACCTGCACCGGAGAGTGTTCGGGCCGACGGGGCGGAAGCAGTTGTATTGCTGGGTGTCCGGCTCGACTGGCCAGGACCCCTCACCCGCCGATCAGGATGTGACGTTGCGTGGGCGTGCCAACGGCACCTGGTGCAGAGCCTACCAGGATCGTGGTTCCGGTCCACGGGAGAGACTCGAGCGGGTGTGAATCGGGTGGGTGACGACGCGGCCACCGGCCGGTTCGCGGTGGTGCGGGTGGTGGCGGGATCGGTCGGCGTGGGTTTCGGGGTGGCGTGGATCGAGCGTGACGTGTCGGTGGTCGGCGTTAGGGTCGAGGCCGTCGGTGAGGATGGGGACGCAGTCTAGGGTGGGGGAGCTGATGGGAGACGATCATGGCGTTGAGGTGGGCCAGCTGATGGCCGATGCCGGATTGCCTGCGCTGCGGCAGTTCTCGTTCACCACCCGCCCGTACCTGGCGGTCGATGACATCACCGGTGAGCCGATCGGACTCGACGATGTCGACACCCGGGTGGGGTGGCTGCTCGACCTGATCTCGGGCGCCGAAGCGCGGCTGCTGTCGCGGCTGTGGCGACCGGCCACCTTCGATGTCCTCGCCGCCGGCGTGGACCGCCAGGGCCGCAAGCTCCCGA